>JANPJW010000355.1:0-3725 GCA_031425715.1 Chitinophagaceae bacterium
TAGTCTGTTAAATCACTTTCGGGGTTGAAGCGCAATATCTTTTTCCCCTTGATTTTAGAAAATTCATCCACCAGCTTTTTGTCTACATTGGCAGCGCCAAATGTAACCGCATCTGCATAGGTGGCTCCCCCGCGGAACATGGCAACATTGTTTTGATCGCTGTACACTTCCTGGTCTTTTTTAGTAACATGGTCATTGATAGCGATCAGTTTTAAAAAATCATCGCCCAACTTGTCTTTAAAAGTATTCTCCCCAATGGTGTACACAATTTTACTATGGCTAAAAACAGGCTCCTTTTTATAAGCTGTCTTAATGTACATGGGAATAAGACCAGTCATCCACCCGCTGCAGTGAATGATGTCTGGCGGCCAGCCGAATTTTTTCACAGTTTCCAGGGCACCTTTGCAAAACAACACCGTCCTCAGGCCGTTGTCTTCATACCAATTTTCTTTGTCGTCAGCAAAAATAGATTTGCGTTTAAAAAAGTCTTCGTTGTCCAAAAAATAAACCTGCAGCCTCGCATTGGGCAAAGAGGCAACCTTTATTATAAGGGGATAATCGTCGTTGTCAATAGTAACATTGATGCCGGATAGCCTAACCACCTCATGCAGCCTGTGCCTGCGCTCGTTGATCACACCAAATTTTGGCATAATGCAACGCACTTCCAGGTTGCTGTCGTTGGAAAGCACTGCCAGTTTGTTCACAATTTCTGCAAACTCTGTAAGTTCCAGGTAAGGCGACATTTCATTTGCAATAAATAAAATTCTTTTCTTTGTAGACATATTGACTATGTTAGTGCTAAATCCCGCTATGATTTTAAAATGGAGTGCAAAAGTACAGAAATTTAACTAAAGGATGATAACACAAGCAATTACAGGCGCCAATTCCCCTTCATGATTCAAGTAAAAAAGAAA
Source organism: Chitinophagaceae bacterium (assembly GCA_031425715.1). GTDB lineage: Bacteria > Bacteroidota > Bacteroidia > Chitinophagales > Chitinophagaceae > Ferruginibacter. The sequence goes on from JANPJW010000355.1 coordinate 915, forward strand.
GCAGACCTTCAAAATTTGCTGAATTCGTATCGCTCAGCCGGGCAAACCATCGGCTTTGTACCTACCATGGGAGCATTGCACGAGGGGCATTTGACCCTTATCCAGAAAAGCAGGGAGCAAAACCACCGCACTGTGTGCAGCATCTTCGTGAACCCCACACAGTTTAACAACAGCAACGACTTTGAAAAGTATCCGGTAACCATTCCCCAGGACATTAACGTGCTGGAAGCTGCTGGTTGCGATGTACTTTTTTTGCCTTCGGTCTTAGAAATGTACCCGGCAAACGAGCCCGTAGAAACCTACCATCTTGGAACGATAGAATACATTCTTGAGGGCGAATATCGCCCCGGGCATTTCCAGGGAGTGTGCCGTATTGTAGACAAACTGCTGGATGCAACCCAACCTAATGAGCTTTACCTGGGGCAAAAAGATTACCAGCAGTGCATGGTCATCGCCAAAATGATGCAGTTAAAAGATCACCGAATCGGGTTACAGATTTGCGACACTATACGGGAGCCCAGCGGTCTCGCCATGAGCAGCAGAAATCTGCGACTGAACCAGTCCGATAAGGCAAAAGCTTCTTTATTAATAGAAACACTGCGAAACATTAAAAAAAATTTGACCGCCGGAGATACCAGCCCCCACATAGCCGAAGCCCGTGCAATTTTAACTACCGAGGGTTTTGAAGTAGACTATGTGGAAGTAACTTCTGCCATAGACCTTTCACCCATAAAAATATGGGATGGCCGGGAAAAAGCTGTAGCGCTTGTAGCAGCTACTATCAACCAGGTGAGGTTGATAGATAACCTTTTTTTAAATTGAAGTATGGATCGTGAACATTATTTTAGCCCGCTGCATTAAATTGTGAACACTATGCGTAAAAAAATATTTTCCCTCATTCAGTACGCCGTTTTTTTAGGTGCGGGAATTTTCCTGGTATGGTGGCAGCTGAAATCGATGACTGTGGCGGAAAAGACAGAATTTTATGCCGCATTTGCCAATACCAACTATTGGTTGATGATTCCTGTAATAGGAATGAGTTTACTCAGTCACCTTAGCCGATCTATGCGTTGGCAATTGATGATGGAGCCCCTCGGGTATAAGCCGGCTTTAAAAAATGTGTTTGCAGTAACCATGGTAGGCTACCTGGCAAACTCAGCCATACCCCGCCTGGGCGAAGTGCTCAAATGCAGTTTGCTTGCACGATATGAAAGACTCAAGCTCGATAAGTTATTTGGAATTGTTTTGGTAGAAAGAACTTTTGACCTTGTTTGTTACGTCATATTCATTGGCATTACGGTGCTCATACAAATCAATTTGATTGGAGACTATGTAGGCAGCAAAATCAGCCTGATGTCACAATCTGCCGGATTACCGCTCTGGCTGAAGGCGATGATCGCTGTAGTACTTGTTGCCGGCTGCTTCCTTTTGTTGCGGTTTCTCACCCGCCGTTATCCGGAAAACAAAATCCTGGTAAAACTCAATGCATTTATAAAGGGTGTCATGGACGGCTTTAAAACCATCCTGAGTTTGCAAAAACGTTGGCAGTTCCTGGGGCACACTTTATTTATCTGGGCCATGTACCTCCTGCAAATCTACATAGGTTTCTTTGCGATGGAGGGCACCGCTCACCTCAGCATGCAGGCCGCTTTTGCTGTCTTGTCGCTGGCCACGCTGGCTATGATAGTTACCCCGGGTGGTATTGGCTCCTTCCCTATTTTTGTAATGGAGACCCTGCTCATTTACTCGATTGCTTCACCACTCGGAAAAGCCTTTGGATGGCTGATCTGGGGGGCAAACACTTCCATTGTAATTATTGCGGGTATCATCGCTTTGTTGTTGTTGCCTTATTTTAACCGATCTAAAAAAGAGGACCATGCCCTTGCAAAAGGCATTTAATATGCACCTGCATTTGCTACAAAATATAATATTGCCTGCTTCATGCTTGTAATAAATTTGTGAATCACATTCACCCTTCAAACCCATTGCTTTGCAAAAACGAAAAACTATTCCACGGGATATAAGCTGGTTGTCATTCAACAACCGGGTATTGCAGGAGGCTGCCGATGAAACGGTACCCCTGCGGGAACGCATCAGGTTTTTAGGTATTTTTTCCAACAACCTGGATGAATTTTTCAGGGTTCGGGTAGCCACGCTCAACCGTATGAAGGAAGTGGGCAGTAAGGCGGGGATGCACCTGGAACTTCAACCACAAGCCATCCTGGATGAGATAGAAGAAAAAGTTCAACTGCAGCAAATTGAGTTTGAACGTATCTGGAAAGAAATTCAGCGGGAGCTCACCCGGCAAAAAATTTTTTTGCTGAACGAAAGAAAACTCTCTGGCGCCCAACAAAAATTTGTACTTGATTATTTTAATGAAGAGGTACGCAGTTACATCGTTCCCCTGATGATTGAAGACATCCAAAACTTCCCTGTATTAAATGACAAATCAATTTACCTCGCCTGCAGGCTATCCCGCAAAGACCGGAGTGTGCCACAGCGATTTGCACTGGTATCGGTACCCACCCGGCATCTCAACCGTTTTTTGATATTACCCTCCCGCAGCGATGAACAAAATATCATTTTGCTGGAAGATGTGATCCGCTTTTGCCTGCCGAATATTTTTTCTTTTTTCAACTACGATCAGTTCAGTGCTCATCTTATAAAAGTAACCCGGGATGCGGAAATAGATATCGACAATGATGTATCTACCTCTATCATTCAAAAAATAGAAAAAGGTTTAAGAACCCGGAAACAAGGCAAACCAGTGCGCTTTGTATTTGACAAAGACATTGATATTGCTTTGCTCAC
>JANPJW010000356.1:0-2860 GCA_031425715.1 Chitinophagaceae bacterium
CCATCCGAATTATGATAGAGACAGACACAAAAGAAAGAATCAAGAAAGCTGCCCACGACCTGGTGATGAAGTTTGGGCTGCGCAGCGTGAGCATGGATGATATTGCCGGCAGCGTAGGCATGAGTAAAAAGACCCTGTACCATCATTACCAGGATAAAGATGAACTCGTAACTGCGGTAATAGAAGGGGTATTGGCAGATAACCAATGCATTTGCCAGCAACACGAAAAAGCTGCAGAGAATGCCGTGCACGAAATTTTCCTGGCTATGGAAATGATGGTAGAAATGTTTCAAACGATGAACCCGTCTATCATTTTTGAAATGCAGAAGTACTACCCGGTAGCCTATGAAAAGTTTCACCAGCACAAAACAAAATTTCTTTTGTGCCACATGCAACAAAACATGGAGAGAGGTATCAAGGAAGAGTTGTACCGCACCGATGTCAATCCACAGATTTTAGCAAAATTTAGAGTAGAAAGCATGTTCATCCCGTTTAACCCGGATTTTCAACGGAGCCTGAAAAACTATAACCTGCTGGAGTTGGAAGAACAAATTATTACCCATTTTCTTTTTGGCCTGGTAACGCTGAAGGGATACAAGCTGGCAACAAAGTACATGGCTGCCAAAGCAAAACAAACTAAATAAAAATCGAGCAACAACTGTTAAGTGATGAAAACTAAAAAAATAAGAAATAGCTGGATGTTAACCCTTGCTGCGGCAGCCCTGGCTTTTACAACAAAGCCCTCGCAGGCGCAGCAGGTAAATAACTTTACGGTGAAGCAGGCCGTAGAGTATGCGTTAAAAAATGCTGTGGAAGTGAAAAACTCTTTGATAGACCTGCAAATTCAAAAGCAGACCAACCGGGAGATTACGGCCGCAGCCTTTCCGCAACTGAGCGGAACGCTCTCTACCAATTATTTTCCCAATGTAGCCGTGCAAAGTTTCCCGAATTTTATTGCTGCCGCCACCTATGGAGTATTAGAGAATGAGGGTGTGAAAGATGGTAATGGTAACCCTATTTTATCGCCATCAGATTTTGGTATTGTGCAGGCCCAGTTTGGTACAAAATATACGGCCTCTGGCGGAGTAGATTTTTCCCAGCTTTTGTTTGATGGCCAGGTATTCGTAGGGTTGCAGGCCAGGGATGCTGCAATTGACTTTGCCCGCAAGCGAACCGCCGTTACTGAAGAACTGATTAATGTAAATGTGCAAAAAATTTATTACCAATTGGTGGTGGGTCGCCAGCAGGCAACTTCTATTGATGCCAACATCACCCGTTTTGAAAAATTGCTGAACGACACCAAAAAGATTTATGACAATGGGTTTGCCGAAAAACTGGATGTAGATAAAGTGAGTGTGCAACTAAACAACCTACTCACAGAAAAAATAAAAGTAGAGAACCAATTAAGAGCCGGCAACGCCTCCCTCAAATTTTTGATGAACATGCCGCAGAAGGATGTGCTCGTGCTCACCGATTCTCTCACAGAGGATATGGTGAAAGAAAATGTATTGGACCAGGCCTACAACTACAGCGACCGCAAAGAATTTCAACTGCTGCAAGTAGGTAAAAAATTGGGAGAGTATAATATAAAAAGATACAAGCTAAGCTACTTGCCCACAGTAGCCCTGTATGGCAATTACTATAAAAATGCGCAGCGCAACGAGTTTGATTTTTTTGGAAAAGGTCCCTGGTTTACGAGTTCTCTGGTAGGTGTAAAAATATCTGTGCCCATATTTGATGGCTTTGCAAAGGCGGCTCGCATCAGCAAGGCACAATTAGAATTGCAGCAAACCAATAACAGTTTACAGCAATTGCAGTCGTCTATCGATAATGATGTGGAGCAGGCGAAACTCAAACTTACTTCTTCGCTGCTTACCATAGACAACCAGCGAACAAATATGGAACTGGCAGAAAGGGTTTACAATACAACCAAAATAAAATACGAACAGGGGCTTGGCAGCAACCAGGAAATATACACGGCACAAACAGAACTGAAGCTGGCGCAAAATAATTATTACGGCGCTTTGTACGATGCTGTAATAGCCCGCATTGATTTCTTAAAAGCAACCGGTAAACTTTAATAGCGGGACGGGTACCCATTGAATACAAAAAATTATATCGAAACTAAACGACGCTCAAAAACTAAACGAACAAAAATGAAACAATACATTTTACCCTCCCTGATAGCTGTACTCTTTTTATCGGCCTGTGGCAATAGTAAAAAAGAAGGGGATGCTTCTTTGAACGACAAGAAAGCAAAGCTTGAAAAGCTGAAATCGGAAAGCGATAAAAACACGCAGGAGATGTTGAAGTTGCAGGAGGAAATATCTAAACTGGATACCAGCAGCGCCAACCCTGCCAAAATAAAACTGGTGGCTTTGGCCCCGGTTACACAACAGGATTTTAACCATTACATAGAATTACAAGGTACCGTAGATGCAGAGAATATCTCTTACATCAGCCCACGGGGTATGGGTGGCCAGGTAAAGGCAGTATTGGTAAGACAAGGTGACCGGGTACGAAAAGGGCAGCTTTTGTTAAGATTGGATGATGGTATCCAGCGTCAGCAGGTAGTATCTGCAAGGCAACAGGCCGGCGGCATACAATCGCAGCTTGCTTTAGCCAAAAGCATTTACCAGCGCCAAAAGAATCTTTGGGAGCAGGGCATTGGCACCGAAGTGCAGTTGCTCACTGCGCAAACAAATGTAGCTACACTAGAGAACCAGCTACGGCAGATAAACGAAGGCGTAAAGCTTGCACAGGAACAATTGAGCACTGCCTCTGTATACAGCGATGTAAGTGGCGTGGCAGATGTGGTAAATATAAAAGTGGGTGAAATTTTCCAGGGGATGACAGCCGC
>JANPJW010000357.1:0-6162 GCA_031425715.1 Chitinophagaceae bacterium
TCTTCCTATGTATTTGCCACGGCCAGGGATTGGGCAAAGTTTGGTTTGTTATACTACAACAACGGCTGGGTAAACGGGGAACAATTATTTACAGACGACTGGGTGAAACAAACTGTAGCTCCAAATGAGGCTGACAAACTACAACAATATGGCTACCAGTTTTGGTTAAATGGAATGGATCCAGCAATGCCTTCCAAGAGAAAATTTCCTGCGGCGCCGGCCGATATGTTTTATGCAGGCGGGTATGCCGGGCAAAATGTGTTTATTATCCCTTCTAAAAAATTGGTGATTGTTCGCCTCGGGTTTAAAAAATGTGATGAGAATGAGTCGCTGGGAAAAATATTGCAGTGCGTGAGGTAGTGGTCTTGGTTGACTGGTTTATTGGTTAATTAGTAGGTTAGTGGTTAAATTCGAAGCTGTTTTAAAATATCTTTTCTTTCGCTAATCAATAATCCTCTAACGACTAATAGACCGATCACCAGCTGACTTATCACTAATCAACCAGTCTACTAATCCACCGATTAACTAACTAATCAACTAACCCTCTCACTCAACTCCAGCCAGCGCATTTCCTTTTCATCCAGTGCTGCAATAATTTCACTAATGCGATCGGAAGCCTTTTGCAATTCATCGTAAGGCAGGTTGCCGCTCATTTTTTCTTCCAGCTTTTTTTTCTCCTCTTGCAGGGCGGGCATTTCTTTTTCAAGCGTTTCTAACTCAAACTTTTCTTTGAAAGAAAGTTTTTTGGCAGGCTCTCCCACTTGCTTGCTGCCGACTGCCGACAGCGAACTGTCAACTGATTTCTTTCCCTCTTCCGGCAAAGACTTCATGATCTGCTGATCGTTGTCTTGCAGGGTACCTTTTGTAACCGCTTCACGATACTGCGTGTAGTTACCAGGGTAATCTCTTATCACACCGTTGCCTTCAAAGGCAAAGAGGTGATCTACCATGCGATCCATAAAATAACGATCGTGGCTCACAATCAAAATACAACCCGGATAGTCCAGTAAAAATTCTTCTAATGTGCGCAGGGTTTGCAAATCTAAATCGTTGGTGGGCTCATCCAACACCAAAAAATTGGGGTTTAAAAACAGCACACTCATCAGGTGAAGCCTGCGCTTTTCGCCGCCGCTCAGTTTGCTCAGGGGGGTATATTGCTGCTCTGATGTGAAACCAAATTTTTCCATAAACAAACTGGCGGAAAGCTTGGTGCCATCGGCCAGTGGAAAATACTCCGCCATATCTTTTACATATTCAATGGCTCGTTTGTCTTCTTTGTATACCAATCCGTCTTGGCTGAAGTTGCCAAACACTACGGTATCTCCATGGTTTATTTTACCACTATCCGGCAGTTCCTGTTGCAAGGCGATTTTTAAAAAGGTTGATTTTCCCACTCCATTTTTTCCCACTACCCCTATGCGCTCTCCTCTTTTAAACGTGTAGTCAAACCCCTTCATGATCACTAAATCGCCCCAGGCTTTGTTTACCTTTTTCAGTTCCAGGATCTTGCCGCCCAGCCGGGTCATCTTCATTTGCAGGCTTACTTCAGCTACATCTTTTTGAAGTTTCACCCTGTCTTCTACTTCGGCAAAAGCATCCTGCCGGCTCTTACTTTTGGTAGTACGGGCTTTGGGTTGCTTTCGCATCCACTCCAGTTCCTTTCTAAATATGTTTTTATCTTTTTGCAATTCGCTCTGCTGCACTTCTTGTCGCAAGGCTTTTTGTTCTAAAAAATAATCGTAGTCACCTTTGTACACAAATACCTTTTCGTCGTCGATTTCTATGATTTCATTGCTCACGGCATCCAAAAAATAGCGATCATGCGTCACGAGCAACAGGGTAACTTTTGCAGCACTCAGGTATTCTTCCAGCCACTCAATCATGCTCACATCTAAATGGTTGGTGGGCTCATCCATAATGAGCAGGCAGCGGCCTTCGTATAAGTAAGCTTCAATAAGTGCTTGCGCCAGCGCCACTCTTTTCTTTTGTCCACCACTCAGGTTGCCCACTTTTTCGTTCAGGTGGTGGATGTTGAGTTTGCCTAATATCTGTTTAAGGTCACTTTCAAAACTCCAGGCATTCAAATCATCCAGGCGGCTCATCAGCTCTCCCAGGTGGTCATGATCTTCTGAGCCTTCTTCTAAAAACTGCTCATACTCTTTTACCACTTTTACAACGGGGTTGTCTAAACGCAAAATATTATCCCAAATGGTTTTGTTGCCATCAAAATCATTGTCCTGCTGAAGCATCACCGTGTTCACATCTTTGTGCACCCATACCGTTCCACTATCTGCCGTATCCATGCCGGCTATTATTTTCATGAGGGTACTTTTGCCACTGCCGTTGCGGGCAACGAGCGCAATTTTATCTCCTTCCTCAATGTTGATGGTAATGTTTTTGAAAAGTGTTCTGATTCCAAACGACTTTGTAAGATTGTCTACCGAAGCGTAATGCATAGCCGGCAAAGATAAGGGTTAGGTGTGTGGGTTTTGTAATTATGCCCCCTCTGGCAGCATTCCAACTATGAAACAGATATCCTATTTTTACGCTTTGTAACTGCGTCGACGGCATCCGGTCATTACAGGGCTTTTTGTTGTGGCGCCCCCTCAGAATTGCGGGGTCACTCCCTTTTACGGCATCAAATAATCATCTAGCATTCATGACAGAGCCCTCTATTCATCCCACCGCCGTTATAGATTCCGGAGCAAGCATTGGCAGCGGAACTTTTATATGGCATTTTTGCCATGTGATGCCTACAGCGCAAATAGGAGTTAACTGCAACCTTGGGCAGAATGTGTTTATAGACAACCATGTTACCATTGGCAACGGTGTAAAAATTCAAAACAATGTTTCCGTTTACAACGGCGTTACCATCCAGGACGATGTGTTCCTTGGGCCTTCTGTTGTTTTTACAAACGTCATCAACCCCCGCAGTTTTATAGAGCGCAAAAATGAGTTTAAACCTACACTTGTCAAAAAAGGGGCAACTATCGGCGCCAATGCAACTATTATATGTGGCGTTACCATTGGGGAGTATGCTATGATTGGTGCAGGAGCTGTGGTTACCAAAGATGTGGCGCCCTATGCACTTATAGTAGGCAATCCAGGCAGGCAGGTGGGTACTGTAAATAAAGAAGGCTTTAAACTTTCATAGTCTGCGGCAAGACGAAAGTCTATTTGTTCGCCTTCCAAAATCTAAAGCGTGACCAATCAATACAACAAATCATGGGGCACAAAACAAATATCCAAATAATGCTGCGGTACCGTACAATGGCACCCACATTGGGGATGGTATAACCAATAATGAGGATCATGGTTAGGAAGAAGGCAAATCCATATACATTGTAATTGCTGAGCATGTTTTCCTTTTTATTTCTGAAAAAGATCAAAAGAACAACAATCACCTGGTAAGAAAATAGCTCTAAGGCAGTCAGTAACACACCGAAACCTGGGAACTCCCATAGGTAAGGCCTGAAAAGGCTATGGTTGATGGCTTGTGGCACATTGATTAGAAAGCTACTAACTGTAGGGTATAGTTCTTTCATGGAAACATCGGTATTGCCTTCGCCCAGTGAGGCAAAATCTGCCCTTCTTTTGACGACTGCTACAGCAAGATTGAAAGAGGGATGAATGTACTTCGACAGGAAGAACAAGATCCCATAAAAAGAATAACTTATTCCAATAACGAGTTTCCTACTGTAAGGCAGCATTTTGCACAGCCATGCAGTAAACATAGCTGGTAGCAAAGCCAGGAGCATATAATTTCTGAAAAGAAAAACACCTAGCATACCGAATAGAAAAATCAGAACAAACTTTGGGCTTAACGCATCTCTATTTTTCAGGAATGAATAAAAAATAAAACTCATTAGGGCTGTAAACAGGAAAACTAATCCGTCTTTGTGCACACATGCCGTATACATTAAAATGGAGGGTAATAGAAAACAAATGATTAATACTTTTATTTTATGACCCTGGTACATATCCTTATAGATCCTGTAGAAAGCTATATTTCCAAAAAATATGATGGATGAAAATGCCATCGAGTTCAGGTAAAAATTACCGGCTGTGAGCAGGTCCAATATCGCAACAAATTTAAATAGCAAGCGAAACCGGAGGTCTGCCCAAAAACTGTAAGACGCTTCAAAGATTCCTCCTAACCCAAAATCTGGGCTGCCTTCGCCCCAGTCAGTAAAAAATAAAACCGGGTTTGTTAAGAGTAAATCGTACTGTTCACTCCCAAGTTTATGGTAGATGAGGCTGTCTGAAAATGGTAGGCTTTCAAAGTAAAAAGCACATGCAAGAGAAACGAGAAGTTTAAAAAGGAGTAATAGCCTTATTTCACTTGAGGCTAATCCTGCTCTTTTAACAAAACCCAATCGGGGAAATAGGTAAAAACAGGAAGCTATGAACACCGCAAAAAATAGAAATTCGATATGCATCTTGCTATAGTAAGGTAGAAGAGTTGTTGCGAAAGCAGTTAATCAAATGTAACGACTAACAACATCTGGTAATCTAAATAGTAAAATTATTATTTTAAAGTTGAGGCGCTCTAAGGCTTACCCTCCCAATTTAAATTGCTCCTAAAAAAGAGAACTTAATGAAGAAAGCATAAATATTATTAGTCTAAGGGGCTTTTTTATTAGCTTTGCCCACTTAAAAACAGGCCCTATCATTAAATAAATCCTGGAAATATTTAATCGTTCATCAAAATGCAATTTGGAAAGGTAGAATTTTAGCCTTGCAAATCATTCTTTTTTGCTCGACATGGAGAAAACATTACAAATTGGAATGTATGAAAAAAGCACTTATTACAGGTATTACCGGACAGGACGGAGCGTATTTGGCTGACTTGCTGTTGAGCAAAGGGTATGAAGTACATGGCATAAAAAGAAGATCTTCCCAAATTAATACACAACGCATAGATCATATCTACCAGGATCCGCACGAAAAAAACCTACGCTTCAAGCTACATTACGGCGATCTTACAGACTCTACGAATCTTATAAGAATCATACAGGAAGTGCAGCCAGATGAGATCTACAACCTTGGCGCTATGAGCCATGTACATGTGAGTTTTGACACCCCGGAATATGTGGCGAATACAGATGGCACTGGAACCCTGCGTCTGCTAGAAGCTATCCGAATATTAAAATTGGAAAATAAAACCCGTATTTACCAAGCTTCTACTTCAGAGTTGTACGGGTTGGTACAAGAAGTACCCCAATCAGAAAAAACACCTTTTTATCCCCGTTCGCCTTATGCAGTTGCTAAAATGTATGCTTACTGGATAACCGTGAATTACAGGGAGGCCTATAAGATGTTTGCCTGCAACGGCATCTTGTTTAACCACGAGAGTCCGCTAAGAGGTGAAACCTTTGTTACCCGCAAAATAACCAGGGGCGTTGCAGAAATTGCCCTGGGTTTAGAAGACAAACTCTGGCTGGGAAATCTGAATGCAAAAAGAGACTGGGGCCATGCAAAAGATTATGTGGAGGCGATGTGGCGCATATTGCAACAGGATGAACCGGAAGATTTTGTGATAGCAACCGGTATTACAACTACGGTGCGTGACTTTGTGCGAATGGCTTTTGCTGAAGTAGGTATTACATTGGAGTTTGTCGGGGAAGGCAATGCTGAAACAGCCATTGTAACTGCCTGCTCGCAGGAAGCTTACCAGGTGCCATTTGGCCAAGTGGTGGTAGCAGTAGATGAACATTATTACCGTCCCACCGAGGTGGACCTATTAATTGGCGACCCGTCAAAAGCCCACACCAAGCTTGGGTGGAAGCCAGTTTATACCTTACCAATGCTGGTGCAGGAAATGGTAGCTTCAGATGTTCACTTAATGAAAATGCAATTGCTTTTAAAAGAGCACGGCTATAATAAGACAATTGCTTAAACAATGAATCAAGCAGCTAAAATTTATATTGCGGGCCATAGGGGTATGGTGGGTTCAGCTATTCACCGGGCTTTGCTGGCAAAGGGATTTAGCAATTTTGTGCTAAGGACATCTGCAGAACTAGATTTGCGTAACCAGCAGGCTGTAAACGATTTTTTTGAGCAGGAAAAACCTGGCTATGTTTTTTTAGCTGCCGCTAAAGTAGGAGGCATACAGGCAAACAATACCTATCGGGCCGATTTTATTTATGAAAACCTGATGAT
>JANPJW010000358.1:0-10421 GCA_031425715.1 Chitinophagaceae bacterium
GTGCAAAGCTATTTAAAAAAGAGGGAGAAAAATTTGAAATAAAAGACAAATGTCGTACGTTTGTATGACAAAAGTCGCAGTATGAAAAAAGAAAGCAAAAATACAAGGGCCGATGGAACACCGCCCAAAGCTAAAATTAGCAAAGTAGAGGAACCCATGGCGGTGTATCGTTCTATAAAAAGACTTCCTTCTCTCAAAGATTTTACCTTCAATGAATTTAAAAAAATTGCGGATGTGGCTCCTTTTAGCCAGGGAGAATGGGCCACTATCTTACATGTGAGTGAGCGCACTTTGCAGCGCTATGCAAAAAGCAATGGTACATTTGCCCCTATGAATGCAGAACGGGCCTTGCAAATTGCCAAAGTGCTGGAGCAGGGCACCATCACTTTTGGTTCTGCCAATCTGTTCTACACTTGGTTAAAAGGCAGTCCAAAGATGTTGGAAGGAAACCTATCCTTTGAGTCATTAACTTCCGCCGAGGGCATTCAACTGATTATTACCCAGCTTGGAAGAATTCAACACGGTATACTGGCATGATTGTATACCGCTTAGCAACTGAACAATATGTGGATGACCTAACGGGTACCGGGGCAAAGCTATTTGGCGGCAGATGGAACAGTATTGGGATCCCTGCGCTGTATGCAACAGAAAATATTTCGTTGGCACTTGTAGAAATACTGGTTAGAACAGACAAAACCTTGCTACCACCGGACTATATGCTGTTGAAATTAGAGATACCAGATCCACTGAGCATAGCGACCATCTACAAAAATAAATTGAAAAAAAACTGGAAGGAAGATTTTGAATACACCCAGTTCATTGGCTCCTCTTTTATTAGTACTGGTACAGAACTGGCTTTAAAAGTGCCTTCTGCCATTGTAGATGAAGAAAATAATTTTGTGATCAACCCCAATCATCCCAATTTTAAAAAGGTAAAAATAAAATCCATCAGCAAATTTCAGCTTGACAAAAGATTCTTTCTAATTCATGAATAAAGTTTACCTGCTACTGGGGAGCAACCTGAACAACCCAAAAGAAAATCTCTTGACTGCGCAAGCTTTCATCTCTGAAAAATTAGGGAGCATTATGAGGCTGAGTAGCCTATATCAGACAGGTGCATGGGGCAACACGCAGCAACCAGACTTTATTAACCAGGTGATTGTGGTAGATACAGAACACACCGCTCTGCAATGCATAGACATCATCTTAACAATTGAACAGGCCATGGGCAGGGTACGCACTACGAAAAATGCCCCCCGGCTCATTGACATCGATATCTTATACTTCAACAAGGAGATAATCAATTTGCCTCACCTGATTGTACCGCACCCGGCGATTCAATTGCGCAAATTTGTTTTAATTCCCCTCAACGAAATTTCTCCTCATTTTGTACACCCGGTGTTCAACCAGAATAATCACCAACTTTTGGAAAAATGCGAAGATCAACTGAATGTGAAAAAAATTTAACAACTCATCCATTGTTTACGATTATTTTGCAGCCCGGATGAAATACAATTTTGTAACTATTGAAGGAAACATCGGCGCTGGTAAGACTACCCTGGCCCATTTACTGAGCAAACACTATAACGCACGGATCATCCTGGAAGAATTTGCCGAGAATCCTTTTCTGCCAAAATTTTATGAAAGCCCCGAGCAATATGCATTTCCGCTGGAGTTGTTTTTTATGGCTGAGCGCTATAAGCAGTTGAAAGATCTTTTACAAACAAAAGATATGTTTCAACAAATTACCATATCAGATTATCTTTTCACCAAGTGCCTTTTGTTTGCCAAGGTAAATTTACCAGACGAAGAATTCAGGCTGTATCAGAAGTTATTTGAAATCATCAATCCACAAATAATTCAGCCAGACATCCTGATATACCTTCACACGCCAGTAGTAAGATTGCAGGAAAACATCAAGAAAAGAAACCGGCAATATGAACAAGGTATACCAAATGATTATTTATTCAGCCTGCAGGAAACATACACCCAATATATAAAACAACACAATATAAAAACGTTGTTTGTTGATGCTAGCAATGCCGACTTCCTGGGCAACGAAGCCCACCTGAGAGTTATAACCGACGCACTGGATAAAGAATACGAAAACGGGCAACATTACCTGGTGCTTCCTGATTAAGCAACTTATTAGAAAATAAAATTTACCATTGGCAAGCATCTTATCCCGCAACAATCCTTATGCTCCGCTAGCGATTCCTGAATTTAAATTCTTTATTGCTGGTAGGTTTATTTTTATCATGGGTCTTCGTATGACCGGTACTGTTATTGGCTGGTGGATCTATCTGCTCACAAAAAGTCCACTGGCTCTTGGAATGGTGGGTCTCTCTGAAGTGATACCTGCCCTGTCTCTCGCCTTGTATGCCGGACACTATATAGACATCACCGAGAAGCGTAGACTGCTGCTGAAGTGTATCCTGCTTTACATGGGATGCATCAGCATTTTAATTTACCTCTCTTCCTCCCATGCTTCCAGTTTGTTTTCTCCCATCGCATTGGCAGTTTGTATTTGCACAGTAATTGCTGCCACAGGTGCTGTTCGTGCTTTTAGCGGCCCCACTTTTTCAGCTATGATTGCCCAGATAGTACCGCTGGAACTACTGCCTGCCGCAGCTTCCATTAGTTCGGCCACATGGCTCATTGGTTCTATAGCCGGCCATGCCGCAGGCGGATTTTTAATTGCATACATCGGTATCAACTACACCTTTTGTGTAATACTGGGGATGATGCTCACCGGGTTTATCTTACTTAGGTACTTGCGTATAAAACCAATTCTCCACAAAGCCGGCAAGGATACCTGGCAAAGTGTAAAAGAAGGCATCGACTATGTTTTTAAAACAAAAGAAATTTTTGGTGCTATGACGCTTGATCTTTTCGCAGTTCTGTTTGGTGGTGCCGTGGCACTGGTACCCGTATTTGCAAAAGATATCTTACACATTGGGCCAGTAGGCTTTGGTTGGCTCAATGCAGCTGCCGATATTGGCTCCATCATTACTGTAACAATCCTAACCATAAGACCCTTACAAAAAAAGCAGGGGCGAACACTGTTCTTTGCTGTAGGTGGTTTTGGCCTCTGCATTCTGTTATTTGCCTTCTCCACTGCTTTTTGGCTTTCCTTTTTTGCGCTGCTGCTGAGTGGTTGTATGGATGGCGTGAGTGTGATAATAAGAACTACCATCTTGCAGTTGAAAACTCCGGCTGAGTTAAGAGGCCGGGTGATGAGCGTAAACAGTATGTTCATTAACAGCAGCAACGAACTGGGCCAGTTTGAAAGTGGCGTGATGGCTAAACTCATGGGCATTGTTCCGTCTGTAATTTTTGGAGGAAGCATGACCATTGCGGTGGCCATTTTTACCTGGTTCAAAGCGCCGTCTCTGAGGAAGATGGAATATTAAATTGGCCGCTCACTCATATTCCTGAACCTTTAGGCGATGCCTGCGTTTAGCATCCATGAAAATGCCTGGCCACTGATGTCGCCGAAAACATATTTGAACTATCTTGATCTAAACAATACGTTATGCAAAGAAGATCCTTTATAAAAAATACAGCATTTACACTGGGAGCGCTGGCTTTATTCAACCAGCAAACCCTGGCTAATTTATTGGCAGAGCCAACGTGGAAAATACAAATGCTCACCGACGATATCGGCATGTTTACAGAGAGAGGCGGTACGATTCTTTTTATGGTTACCAAAAAAGGCGTTGTTGTGGTAGACTCTCAGTTTCCTGATACTGCACAGCATTTGATAGACGAGATCAAAAAGAAAACCACAAAGCCTTTTAGACTGTTGATTAACACCCACCATCATGGTGATCATTCTGGCGGCAACATTGCTTTTAAAGGAATGGTGCAACAAGTTGTAGCGCATGCCAACAGTAAGATAAACCAGGAAGCTGCCGCCATCAAGCAAAAAACACAGGCCAAACAACTCTATCCTGATGAAACGTTTACGGACACATGGGCAAAGAAATTAGGAAAGGAAAAAATCCGCCTGCATTATTTTGGGGCTGGCCACACAAATGGTGATTGTTTCGTACACTTCGAGCACAGCAACATTGTTCATACGGGCGATCTTGTTTTTAACCGCCGCCATCCTTTTGTTGATAAAACTGCCGGGGCAGACATCAGCAACTGGATAAAGGTATTGGATACTGCTACACAAAAATTTGATAACAACACGATGTATATAAGTGGGCATGCAGGTACCGGCTTCGACACCATTCTAAAAAAAGCCGATGTGCTGTTATTTAGAGATTACCTGGGCAATGTGCTGAGTTTTACCGACGCTGCTTTGAAAGCTGGAAAAACCAAAGAGGAAATATTAAAAGCCACCGAGATACCCGGCTCTCCTGAGTGGAAGGGCGATGGCCTTAGCAGACCACTTACTGCAGCCATAGAAGAATTGACGAGCAATTAAAGAACTGGTATTTTTGCAGGGGTTGTTTGCGTAACTCTTAATTTATTTGTAATGACAAACGAAAATTACCTTGCCAGTGCAAAGAAAATATTTGTTAGTTATAAATTATTGGGAGAAAAAGCAATGGCCCAGCTTGACGCTGACGAATTTTTTCAACCACTTAGCGAGGGCAGTAAGAGTATAGCGGTAATAGTTCAACACCTTGCAGGGAACATGCTAAGCCGATGGACTGATTTTCTTACTTCAGATGGCGAAAAAGATTGGAGGAACCGGGATGCAGAGTTTGAAACTGTTTTGAAAACCAAAGAAGAGGTAATGCAAAAATGGGAAGCAGGCTGGGCCTGCCTTCTGAATGCAATAGATCAGCTACATCGCACGCAACTTGAGCAAATTGTTTTAATAAGAAACGAACCCCACACCGTGTTGGAAGCAATTAACAGGCAACTGTCTCATTACCCCTACCACGTAGGGCAAATTGTTTTCTGTGCAAAAATTTTTAAAGGAAATCATTTTAAAAGCCTTTCTATTCCCCGAAATAAATCAGGCGAGTTTAATGCTGAAAAATTTGGGCAAGGCAACTGATTATTTAGGATCCATTAGTTTCTCTATAACAAAATAAACGGCGGGACAAAAAGTTACATTCTTTAAAGTAATAGCTTGCTTTTTAAGAAGCACATCTTCGTCAGTATAAGGAAAGCGGCTGCAATCAGATGGGCGAACTTCGTAAATGCTGCACCTGTTGTCTGCACCTAAAAAAGTGCAGGGCTTACTCTGCAATACAAAATCCCCCTCTTCATCTACCCTCAAATAATTTTCTATAAACTCCCCTTCCTTTTGTTTTAAGTGGCGGGAAATTCTTTTGATGTCCGTTGTTTTAAAACGGGGAGAATAATTCTTGCAGCATGCTGCACAATCCAGGCAATTGATATTGTTGAAAGCAGCTTCATGGAGGTCGGGCAGTTGTTTTAAGACCGTGTTCTTATCTGCACGGTGCAAATAATTTTTGTACAACTTTATGCGGTCGCCAGATTTCTTTTGCCAGTTCTTTAATATCGGATCGCTCATGTTGCAAAGATAATTGCAAATGCCGCAGCCACATTCACTAAGATAACGGCGGCTAAAAGCCAGATCTTACAGAGGATTATTTTTTTTGCATGCAACAAAGCATTCATTAATTTGTTTCACTCTGTTTAAGAAAACAGGCTTTATCAACATATCATTTACAACTAAAATGTACTCCCAAAATGTAATGTTGTTATCGTAAATTTGCCGCAAATTTTAATAAACCCGTTTTAACTAAATACTCATCTCCGGGTGGAGACCATACAATAAAACTCTTCTTAATATGAATCTTTTTGAGCAGCAACAGCAGGAATTTATCCGACGTCACATTGGACCAGGAGAAACAGACACCAAACAAATGTTGGCAAAAGTGGGTGTGAGTTCGATGGAGGAGTTGATAGGTAAAACTTTGCCAGCAGCCATCCGGTTAAAGCAAGATTTGCAAACCGGGGAACCCGTGAGTGAATACCAGTATCTAACGGAGCTTAAAAAAACAGCCTCCCTCAACAAGCTTTTTAAAAATTACATCGGTAAAGGATACTACAATACCATAGTACCAAGTGTGATATTGAGAAATGTGTTTGAAAACCCAGGTTGGTACACACAATACACGCCCTACCAGGCAGAGATTGCCCAGGGAAGATTGGAAAGTTTACTCAACTTTCAAACTATGGTGAGCGACTTAACAGCCCTGCCAATAGCCAATGCAAGTTTGCTGGATGAAGGCACAGCGGCAGCAGAAGCCATGGCCATGTTCTTTAACCAAAAAAATAAAAACCACGATCATATCACAGCACCCAAATTTTTTGTGGATGATGCTATTTTTGAGCAAACCAAAGAGGTACTCATTACCAGAGCCCTGCCCATTGGCGTAGAACTCGTTTTTGGTGATTACAAAACTGCCGCACTAGACGATCAATATTTTGGAAGCATCGTACAATACCCCAACAGCAATGGTCAAATTGAAGACTATAGAAAGTTCATAGACCTTGCACACAGTGTGAACAGTTTTGTTATCATGGCAACCGACCTGCTGGCACTTACGCTGCTCACACCTCCCGGTGAGTTAGGTGCAGATGTGGCTATTGGAAATACACAACGCCTTGGCGTGCCTTTGGGTTTTGGTGGGCCACATGCCGCATTTTTTGCTACTAAGGATGATTTTAAAAGAAACATTCCGGGCCGTATCATTGGTGTGAGCCAGGATGCCCAGGGCAAACGCTGCCTGAGGATGGCTTTACAAACAAGGGAACAGCATATACGCCGTGAAAAAGCTACCAGTAATATTTGTACAGCACAAGCTTTGCTGGCAAATATGTCTGCCATGTATGCGGTCTACCATGGCGCAGAAGGCCTGAAAAATATTGCCAAACGCATCAGTTTACTTGCGCAAACGCTCAGCAACGAACTAACAGAAATGGGTTTTGAAACAGCCAACAGCGCCTACTTTGATACCATTAAAGTAAATGTTGAAGACGTAGCAAGGCTCAAAGAACTTGCAGAAAATGAAGAATTGAACTTTGCATATTACCCGGCTGCCGTAAGTATTTCTATAGATGAAACCACTTCGCAAAAGGATATCCTGCGCATACTGCATGTGTTTGCGGCTATGCGTAACAGTAATACAGCTGTGGCTGGGTTTGATGCAGGTGCATTGCTCACCAACATACCTACTGCGCTCACCCGTACTTCAGCATTTTTAACGCACCCTGTGTTTAACACACATAGAAGTGAGAGCCAGATGATGCGGTACATCAAAAGCCTGGAAAACAAAGATCTTAGCCTCAATACCTCTATGATTTCTCTTGGTAGCTGCACCATGAAACTAAATGCTGCTACGCAACTCATCCCGGTTAGCTGGCCGGAGTTCAACAACATTCACCCTTTTGCGCCGGCAAACCAGTGGAAGGGTTACCAGCAAATTCTTACAGAACTGGAAAACTGGCTTAGTGAAATCACCGGGTTTGCAGCTACCTCTTTGCAACCAAACAGCGGTGCGCAAGGTGAATACACCGGGCTGTTAACCATCAGGGCATATCATGCAGACAGGAATGATACGCATCGTAACATCATATTAATACCCATCAGTGCCCACGGCACCAACCCTGCAAGTGCAGTGATGGCGGGCTTTAAAGTGGTAGTAACGAAGTGCGACGAAGCAGGCAATATAGATTTAGAAGATTTAAAAGCCAATGCACTCAAGCACAAAGACAACCTGGCGGGACTAATGATTACTTACCCAAGTACCCATGGAGTATTTGAAGAAAGCATCATTGATATTTGCCAGTTTATTCACGACAACGGCGGACTGGTTTATATGGATGGTGCCAATATGAATGCCCAGGTGGGCTTAACAAGTCCGGGTAATATTGGTGCCGATGTTTGTCACCTGAATTTGCATAAAACCTTTGCTATACCGCATGGCGGTGGTGGCCCGGGCATGGGCCCCATTTGTGTAAACGAAAAGTTGGCTCCCTATCTTCCGGGTCACAATACTTTGCATAATGCCGATAAGGCCATCCATGCAGTAAGTGCAGCACCATTTGGCAGTGCCAGTATTTTACTCATCAGCTATGCCTACATAAAAATGTTGGGAGCAAAAGGATTAAAGTTAAGTACAGAGTATGCCATCCTCAATGCCAATTACATGAAGACGAGGTTGGAAAAAGATTTCACTATTTTGTACACAGGGAAGAACGGCACTTGCGCTCATGAATTTATTATAGATCTAAGGCCCTTTAAACAAAGTGCCGGCATAGAAGCAGAGGATATTGCAAAACGCCTGATGGATTATAATTTTCATGCGCCCACGTTAAGTTTTCCTGTGGCGGGCACCATCATGATAGAACCGACAGAGAGCGAGGACCTGGCAGAACTGGATCGCTTTTGTGATGCTATGCTCAGCATAAGGGCTGAGATCAGCGCTATTGAGAATGGCACGGCAGATAAGATAGACAACGTTTTAAAAAATGCGCCACATACGCAACTGGTGGTGATGCAAGCCGAATGGAGCCGCCCTTACAGCAGAGAGGTAGCTGCTTACCCACTTGAATATGTAAAGGGGAATAAATTCTGGCCTTCGGTGAGCAGGGTGAACAATACCTACGGAGATCGCAACCTTATTTGTACCTGCGAGCCTGTGAGTGCTTACATGGAAGAAGAAGAGGTAAAGGCTTAAGTTCGATAATCAAATTGTAACAAGCGTTCTCCCCGGGAGAGCGCTTTTTCTTGCTCGTTAAATAAATCCTGCTGCCCCGCATTTCGGGAAATGGATTTTAATATAATTGGTTTTCCAAGGCTGGGTTTTTGAGTTAAATTAAGATCCTACAAAAAATCGATTAGCTAACCATTGGCGCCCCGGTAAACATGGATGCATGGTACAAAGCCTTCGATGTAAAAGAAGGAGATAAATTATATAAAAAACCTGCTGATAGAATTCGCATCTGGTAGCGCACAAGAGGTTAAAAGTAAAAGGCCATTGCATTTTCTGCAATGGCCTTTTAATTTGCTTTGATACTTTAAATACCCTGCGTGGGTGGCTGAGGCGGTTCTGTCACCGTATTCGTCTTTTGCTTTTTTATTTTTTTAATCTTTACAGAGTCCAGCGCATCAAGCTTTGCTTTCTTATTATCCTCTTTAGAACCTTTGCCCTTTTCCTTTTTGATTTTTACTTTCTCCGGAATTGTTTTTATCAGCACTGCTGCTATATCCTCACTTAACAAGCGACTGGCCTCTTTGAGTTTTTTGGTGAACTTTTTATCATCGGTGCCTATCCTTAGCTCGGCCAGGGCGCCTAGTAGTTTATGGTAAACCAATTTGTTGGTTGCTTGCTTTATAACTTTTTTTTTACTCATGATGTGGAATGTTGTTTTTACAAAGATACTTGACTTTAAGTAGCCCGTTACATTTAGAAGCCAGCCTTGCCAGCAAAGGCCTATCACACTCTGAAAAAGCGAGGGGCAAAGAAGATTTCCTTCTTTGCCCCTCGCTTTACTTATCCAAAAATATATTTTTTTGATGGGTATTTATCCTGTTAAGCTATTGCCCAATACCGCTGCCACCGCCTTGTGTTCTATTGTTTTCTTCTTCAAGGGCGTTTTTACGCTGACGGGCAGCTTTTACCTGGCTGTTTCCAAAACGATAGCTAAAGTTCATCCGGAATTGCTGACTCTCCCATCTCCCACTCGCTCGCATAAACTGCCCTGCAAAATCACTGGTACCTTTCCACCGCATAGTTCTAAACACATCCGTAAAAGTTGCCTTCACGGTTCCTTTACCTTTTAAGATGGTTTTTTGTGCCCCCATATCCATTCCTCCTATGGCCTTGCTCTTAAAAGTTCCTTGCCATATAGAGGGTGAGCTGTAAAAGCCACTCAATTCTGCCGTCCATGTTTTGCCGATTTTAATGCTGTTTTGGCTGAAGAAGTTATAGCTGAACACATCGAGACTTATTTCCCGGCCCTGTCCAAAATTTGCTTTAAACGCAGAATAACTACTATTGAAATTTACAAAAGAGCTAAATTTCTTGTATGAAAAAGGATAGCTTATGTTAAGGCTTACAATATCCTGGGTGGCCAGGTTTTGTTTAGAGATAAAACTCTTGGATGTTTCAGCAGTATCAATCAACTGCGAAAAAATATCGGTTACATGGCTGTAGTTTAACCTTGTGTTGAGTTTGTATTTATAACTGTGTGTAATACCAAAACTGTTGGTGTACTGGGGTCTCAAATTAGTATTGCCTTTTTGAAAAGTATATTCGTCCAGCTTAAATTCAAAAGGATTCAAATCCTGGTAAGCTGGCCTGTCTACCCGGCGGCTGTAACTAAAGCCAACCTGGTTCATTGGGTTCTTGTTAAAAGTAATGGCAATGCTCGGAAACAAATCTGTATAGTTTCTTTTAAAGGTTGA
Source organism: Chitinophagaceae bacterium (assembly GCA_031425715.1). Lineage (GTDB taxonomy): Bacteria > Bacteroidota > Bacteroidia > Chitinophagales > Chitinophagaceae > Ferruginibacter. The sequence goes on from JANPJW010000358.1 coordinate 10,406, forward strand.
GTCATAGCCTACATAG
>JANPJW010000359.1:0-4379 GCA_031425715.1 Chitinophagaceae bacterium
GAACTCCATACATTTTGCGATTCTGCATCGAATCTACAGGGCAGAAGAAGTGAATCCAATTTTTTGCCGTGACAGAACAGGACAGGTAGCGTGTCAAAATGTGACATCCCAAAACTGAAAAAAGTAAGTAGTTGGAAATCAGCGGAACTCAAGCCGTTTCAATCAACGCAAGGCTGCGTACATAATCATCCAGGTCTTGCTCCACGGAAATGCCTAACCGCTGACGCAAACGGCTTCGGGTTTTACGCACTGCATCGGCGCCAATACCAAGCATGGAGGCAATGTGTTTGTTACCTAGGTTTAATTTAAGGAGAGTTGCCAGCCGCAATTCGGCAGCTGTAATATCGGGCGCCCGCTGATGCAGGCCGGGCAGAAAACCCGGATTGGCTTTGTCGAACATTTCTTTAAAATGCAGCCAGTCGTGTTCGGTTAGAATTGTGTGGCTCATGAGTTCATCATTTACCTGTTGGTTCTGTTGCACCAGCTGCAACTGCAGATGTTCGATCAATTCATTTTTAGCAATGATGTTTTGTGTAAATGCTTCCAGTTGAGAGCGTGCATTTTGCACGTCTGCATCGGCTTTTTCCTTTTGATGCAGCCACTCCTGCTGTTGATTAAGGTGACGTTGTTTTTGCCAGCGCAAGTACATCCATGCAGCTACCAATAAAAATAAAATACTTGCCATCAATAGGTTACGACGAAGCTTTTCTGTTGATTTTTCTTGAAGCAAAACGTTTATCAAGTTTGATTTTTTTTCAAACTCAAGGCGTAACTGTACCTGGCTGGCCCGGTTATTTGCCACCCAACCAATTAACGAGTCATTTATATGATGATAACGATCGCTGTAAAAATAGGCGCTGTCGTCTGTTGCATTTTTACGAAAAACCTCCATCATGGCTTTGTATGCATTGCGCAGGTACCATGGATTAATCTTATTAACAGAAGAGACTATTTGTAAACTTTTACGGGCGAGCAATAAAGCACTGTCTTTTTTTCCTTGTCTTAAATATAATAGTGCCAACCTGTGTAAGGTGTTACCAGCACTGTTTTTCTCAGAAGCAATAGTAGTGTGATAATCTTTCCAAATTAGTGGTAAAGCCTCGAGGTCTTTTTGTTGATCAAAATAGGTAGCTCCCATATTGCCATTGATAATACCCTCCCATACGGTGGCATTCTCTTGCTTCGCAAACTGTAAACTTTCTTTGTACCAATACATCGCAGAATCGAACTGATTCAATCGTTGATAAGCTAACCCAAGCGTGTTCATCGAAGTCATGTGGGGATTGGTGCCTTGGTAAGGAATCTTAAGCATTTGTGTTATATACAAAATGGTTTGCCGAAAATCCTGAATCTGATAAAAAACATCTGCTACTGTTCCCAAAATTTTCATGTCTTTTTCTTTAAAATACTGGTCCCCTAATTTGTTGCGTAACGCAGTAGATTTTAAAAAATAAAACAATGCTTTTTGGATATCTCCGCCACTCATGAAAGAATAGGCACATTTTTCAAATACTTGCACCATCAGGTAGTCATCACCACTTTCTACGGCTTTATTTATGGCCATGTCCATGGCTTCTGCCGCGGCCAGCGGATTGTTAAATGGCGGCCGGTATAAGAGAATGCCCTTCCAAGCCAGGCCTTTTGCTACTGCGTGCAAGTTGTTAGAAGTACTAATCTGATGCTCTATAAATTTTAGCAGCTCCCTTCTTTGCGCTGGTTTGGTGGCGGAGTAAAGCGCAATCAAAGCGGAATCATACTGCGTTATCTTTTCTCTCTTCCGATTGTCTAAAGCTTCTTGCAGCAATTTTTCGGGCAATGGCTGCGCAACCAGGGTAAAGCTCATGCCAATGAAAATAAAGAAACCAACAATGTTCATGTAAATGGTATATGGTTGCTACGGCAAAAATATTTGCAGTTATTATTTGGTAAAATAATAAAATCTGCACATAAAATAAATGGAAAAAGTGAACATTCCTGTATTGCTGATAAAATACTTTTCGCCGTTTCTATAAAATGACTTTAGTATTTCTGTGTGTGCAGTCCGCCACAAATGCAGAGCAATCATTTGTTGTTTGCCAATCATATGCCGGTACTGTTGTAGTAATTGCAAAAGAAAAATTGTTGCTGTTGCGGCCAGATTTTAAATTTATTTGTAAATCACCATAAAAACTTATTTATTGGGTTACCATTGAATGGGGAGCAAAGATGTGGGTAAATTTACCAATGGCCCGCAGGGGGCATGCTATGCGTAAAACCCAACGCTTGAGCTAGCGGCGTGGGGTCAAGTATGTCTGTAGCATTTGGCGATAGTTTTTCATATTACAATATCGGCCTGCTCTTGCTGGCTTCAGTATCGGTGGGGTTGATGATGTTTATGCTGCTGCCTGCAGTAGCAAGTTCCATTTTTTCCTGCTCCACCAATTGCATCAGCTCCATGTTGATGGTTTGTTTGAGGGTGTTGAACTCTGCCATAGAAAAAGCAGGTGTAAAATATTCCAATGTAATGGTGATGCCGGCTTTGTTGAAGTCTGTTAAGAAAACAGAAGAGCTGGAAATGTCAGGCTGTTTATGTTGCACCAGCTGTTTTATTTTGCCTATGAAATTTTCTACGTCTCCCGCTTTTGTTTTCTCCGAAAAGTCGAGTTTTATTTCAGCCCGCCTTTGCGTGCGCATGCTCCAGTTATCTACTACACTATCTACCATTTGCTTGTTGGGTACCGTAACAAGTGTTTGATCTGCTGTGCGAATGCGGGTGCTGCGCAAGCCAATGCGTTCTACTGTTCCGGTCACCGCATTCACTTTCAAAGTATCGCCCACATAAAAAGGCTTGTCAAAAAAGATAATGAAAGAAGCAATGAGATTTTCCAGGCTTTCTCTTGCCGAAAGGGCCAGGGCTGCACCCACTATGCTGAGGCCGGTGAGCAGGTTGCCAATGTTTTGATTGAAGGCGGCTTTTAGAATAAGCAACACGGCTATGATGCCAAGAAAAACCTTGATAAAATCCCTGAAGAAAACCACGAGTTGGTCATCCGATTTGTGCGGAGTAATCTTAGCTCTTTCTACCAGTATTAAAGAAATAAAATCTATCACGCTGAACAGGAGCCTGAAAAAACTGTAGATAAAAATAGCAATGGCAATTTTTTCAATGATTTCGTCAAAGGGTATTTTGTAGATCTTAAACTCCCAGGCCGTGGGATAGGTTAACTTACTGAGTGTGATAAACCCAATGGTAAGTACAATAAACCAGCTCAGCGGTTTTAGAAACAATACAGAGAATTGCTTGCTGTCCATGATCTTCCATGTGCGGTTGATGAACAAGTAAGAAAGGGAAGCTGCGTAGTGCGACAATAATTTCTTACATAATATAACCAGCAGTATCACCCCTGCTGCCAGCAAGATATTTTGAACCGTGTTGTCTAAAATTTTATAGTCTAAAAATTCCATGGATATGATGGCTGTTTATTGAACTGCGTAAATTTCTATACCATCTTTTTTTAAAAGATAGATTTTGCCATTCATGGCCCTGATACCGCTGTAATCTTTAAACGACCCGGGCAAATTATAAGTTTTTAGGTTGAGTGTTTGCAGCTCGTAGGTAAAAAATTGGTTGTTCGTAAACCCTGAAAGACGGTTGGCCTGAACACTCACATTTTCCCAATGTAAAAAAGGAAGATTATTTTTAAAAGTGCCATAATAATCAAAAATGTAAAAACCTTTTTGCGGATCGTAGAGGTACACAAATTGATTGTGATCTATGATGATTTCCGGCGAAGGCACTTCGTTCATAAGTTGCCGCCAATCTGTAGATTCTTGCAGCATCGCTCCTTCTTCATTTATTTTTTTAAGGTTCATACCCTGCTCATCAAACACCCAAACGTTGTTGTCGTAGGATGTGGCAATCGCTTTTACCCTAAATATATTTTGCTGGCGAAAGTTGATGCTATTGCGTTGGCTGAGGAACCTGTCTAATATCACAACTGTTGCATAGTTTTTATAATAGAGTAATACTTTTAATGGGTTTGTTACATCGATCAGGGAAGGGTTACCATATTTTTTTACGTCGTTAAAAACGCCCATAGAGTCGCCCCTGGCATTTATTTTTTTCAGCTGGTTACTGGCAGTTACCAGGTAAAGATTGTTCAGCACATCTAAATCCATAAAATTAAACATGCCGGGTATGATGCGCTCCAGTTTAAAGCTGTCACTGCTAGCCTTTGCTGGGCTGGCTGACCTCGCCGAATCCTGCATCGGCTTAACCTGGGCACAGCTGCTTAGACCCGTAAAACAGGCCAGCGCAAAAATATATGAGCGAACTTTATTCAATTGGTTTCCTCTTTATAATACTGCAAGGTAAGCATAGGGCCATCCAACACCGCATA
>JANPJW010000360.1:0-10900 GCA_031425715.1 Chitinophagaceae bacterium
GCCTCGGCCGCAGCCTGCGGTTCGAGCTGTTCCGGCCCGGCTCGGTGAGCGCGAAGGAGTATTAGAAACACAATTAGCAACATGCAAATTCTTTGGTACCTGCTCATTGTTATTGGTTGTCTTTGATGGCCTTGAACAAAATCTCCTCGTCGCCCAACACATAACCCGACTGGCGGTAGATTATTTTACCGTCTTTTACGATGATGGTGTAAGGAATATTCATCAGGTTGAGTTCCCTTTTTAAATCCTGGTTTTTATCCAACAACACCGTGAAGTCCCAATTTTTTCCATTTACCAAAGGCTGCACTCTTTTGATGGTTCTGCTGTCGTCTTGAGAGATGGCGTAAAAATCAAAATTTGCTTCCTTTTTCCAGCTATCATATTTGTCATTGATATTAGAAAGTTCATTGATGCAGGGAATGCACCAGGTTGCCCAAAATGACAATACGATGGGTTTACCATTGGTATTGAAGTCGCCGGAGTTAAAGGCAGCACCATCCAGGCTTGCCAATTTGATGGCGGGAATTTGTTGTGCAGATGTAATGGCTGCAAACAGCAAGGAAATAACCAGTAGCAACGGGGCCTTTTTCAATTTTATCAACATGAATTGGTCAGTTTTAAATATTATACGGGCATCGCAGGCATTCCTTACAACCTTTTGTAAGGAACTGTGATGCTGGTCGTCTTAAGAATAAAAATTTTATGAAAAGATATCTCTCTATCATAGCCCTTATTTATGCTGCTTTAATGCTTGGCTCCTGTACAAAAACAGAATCAGACTTTTCTACACCCACCCCTGAAAGCATCACGATAAATGCAAGTACCCTGAATGCCGCTGTGGGAAGTGCGGTAAGCTTTACGGTTACATCTTCTAACAACAATGCAGATGTAACGAGCCAGAGCCAGCTGTATGTAAACGGCACTTTGATTTCCGGAACCAGTTATACATTTACCGCCGCGGGCACTTATGCTGCCTATGCAGAAAAAGGAACAAAAAATTCTAACATCATTACAATCACGGTATCACAGGTAAGCAGCGGGGCTGCCTTTGTAAACAAGGTGTTGGTAGAAGAATATTCTGGAACCTGGTGTGGCAATTGCCCGAGAATTTTATATGGCGTCGATTTGTTGCAGCAACAAACGGATAAAGCCATTGTGGTAAGCACCCATTTGTTTAATGGCGATCCTTACATAACCTCCCAGGGAAATACGCTTGCTGCCAGCCAGGGCGTAGCGAGTGTTCCCACCGGTAAAATCAATCGTACCAGCAGCTGGACAGGCCCACAATATCAGAATGTAAACGAGGTCATCAATCAAATACAGGCCTCGGCTGCTGTGGGCCTTGCTATCAGTTCTGTTGTTTCAGGAAATAATTTAACGGCTTCTATAAAAGTGGGCTATACCCAGGCATCGACCGGTAATGCAAAGCTTACGGTGTACCTGGTAGAAGATAAATTATTTTTCACGCAAAGCAATTATTCTTCTAACCTTTATGGCGGCCTTAGCAGCATCCCCAACTTTGAATACAACGGAGTAATGCGAGCCGTTGTGTCTTCTGTTACCGGTGATGATATTGCCAATTCAGGTGCCTCCAATGAAAAGATATACTCGCTATCGTTGCCAAACAATATCGCCAATATTGGCAATGCCAAACTGGTAGCGTTTGTTACCAATGCAGCAGGCACGGTATTAAATGTTCAACAGGCAAAACTGGGCACTACAAAAGATTTTGAGAGATTGTGAGATGACAGCTAACCAGTTGTATGGCTACCGTTAAACTAAAACGGTCTGCCACAAAACCTCAGTGGGTAGAAGGGCTTATTCAACATTGCAGCACCAGTAAGATACGTTCATACGAAAAAAGAGCCTTCAATAGATTTGATTGATTCTCCATGAATCGTTCCGTTGGCTAAGAGAACAAAGAGTAAAAGAGAAAAAAGCTGTTGTGCTTTCTCTTTGCACTCCTTCTCTCTTTGTTCTCTTAGTTAAAAATGAAAGCTACGGGCACAAAACCTAAAGTGATATTCTTTATTAGCAAAGACTTTAATGGCAAACGCTACAGAATTGTTGGCTATGGCACCTGTGATTGAAAAAGTAGATCTTATTGCAGTGAAATAACTTGGGCTGAGCCAGCCAAAAAAATGGCTTTTTAAAATGATGCATTGTTGATGGCACTTTCCGTTGCCGCCGTTATTTTCCCATTATCATTTTGTAAAAAGGCAACTACTTTATAACCGGTAGCGATAGATAGTTTTGGTGCCGGTAGTTTAAAAGACATTTCTCCTTTTTGGGTGCCTGCCCTACCGGTTGCAAGATCCACTACGATATTAGTATGCTTTAAAAAGCGACCCTCATTTTCTCCGTTGCCTACCCTGGTGGAACCAGATAAAAGCACAACGGCAATATTGAAGGATGCGCTTTCCTTTGTATCAAGCTGGTAGCTTACCGATATTCTATTGTTTATTGTAGTGGCGGTAAGTTGTATGGGTGATGTGTACACAGCGTTCAGATTGTTTTTGATGCTGCTGTAAAGTTTACTTTTATCAGATCCTACAAATTCTGTTGTTCCATTTACCACAATTTGCGGCGTGTATACCCCTTGATTATTAAAGTGAGCAGCATACTCCCGCTGCCTGTTGCTATATACTGCCTTGCTGAATTTATCCTTCCAGCCCAGCCTGTCCCAATAATCAACATGATAAGAAAGTATAAAAAGGTTTTGTTTTTTTTCGGCTGCAAGCTGGTTCACTAATTCATCTGCGGCAGGGCAACTGGAACAACCTTCGGAAGTAAATAACTCTACCAATGCGAAGCCCGGGGCTTCTTGTACTTTTGACAAATAGTTAGAACCTGGCGTCGGCTTTTTACGGGAGTTATTTTTCTCAAGTTTAGAGATCCCGAAAATAAATATAAGCAGCACCAGTGCTGCCCCTATTATCTGAAGTATTTTTTTCATAACAAACAGTTTTTAAATAAAAAGCTTAACCATACTTTTTGTATGGTTAAGCCCTTAAATGGTTTTTCATCAAAACAACTATCCACCCGTACCACAACTACTCTGAATCTTTAAGCGAGATCCAATTGGCATCTGCTTTTTCAATGAGTGCAGCCTGCTGCTTCGTCCATGCTTGTTTTACCTTTGCATTGTAATTAAAATAGAGTTTATCGTTTACTATGGCCCAGGTTTCTGTCTCTGTAGGAGCTTTATGATTTCCTGCTGTACCGTAAGCGCAGTAGCCACCATACTGGGGTGCGTATTTTTCCGGACTCTCTTTAAAAGCCTCCAAATTACCCGATGTAGAAAATAGCCAGGTTGCATCTTTCCAATTATAGGCCAGTGCTTCACTTCCTTTTACCGCTTTGCTTTCTGTAAAAAATGCTACGGGGTCATAGCCTTTTATGGCTTTTCCGTTTGTGACAAATATTTCAGATTTCTGTGCCGGGGAAGCCAATGTAATGAGAAGCAAAACTGCCACACTCAATAATAACTTTTTCATATGCTGTTTATTTTTTGAAGATCTTAATGATAAAACTTAGCCCAGCTGAGGTCTGCCTTTGTTTTGAGTGCAGCCTCGGCTTTGTTCCATTTAGTGAGGGTGTTATTGGTCCATGAATGATAGAATAAAAACAACTTTCCATCTTTTATTTTGAAAGTCTCCGGATCTACTTCCACTTTCTCGCCGGCAGCACCCATGGCGTAGGCACACCAACCACCATACTGCGGTTCGTACTTTGCAGCATTGGCCTTAAAGAGCTCCCTGTTTTGCGTGTTCGCAAAATAATATACAATACCCTGGTGCGACACAGCCAGATTTTTACTGCCTTTTGCAGCTTTGCCTGTGGTAAAATAAGCCACCGGGTCAAACCCTTCAATTGCCAAAGCAGCTTTTGAAACATTGTAGGCTTTCGTTCGTGCATCTGCCTGGGCGTTTGCGCTCATGGTACCGGCCAGCAAAAAGGCAAGCAGCAATGTAGCACTCCATAACTTTTTCATTTCTTAAAATATTTTTTTGATTGAAATTACTGTGAAAGGGTATACGCTTGCTGCCGGCTTTACTTACAAAAATTTATAAGAAAAGATCGGTGGATAATATCCCTGCCAAATACAAATCGCCCGGGCTATCAAAATAAGCCGAACTTTACAGCAACGTTACACACCCTGCTATGGCATTTAAAATTTCTATTGCTGCTTTTTTCTTTTTGCTTCTGTTTTCCCATAGGGGGTGGAGCCAGGCTGCCTGGAAGCTACATTCCGATAAAGATGGTATCCAGGTATATACACAAAATGTAAGCAACAGTCCTTTCAAAGCGCTGAAAACGGTATGTAACATTGAAACTTCGCTCAGCAGGCTTGCGGCGGTTTTGCTGGACGTAAAAAATACCAAAGACTGGGTGTATGCTACCAAAGTATGCAGCCTGCTCAAGCAAACGACGCCAGCAGAATTGTATTACTATTCTGAAGTGAGCCTGCCATGGCCGGCCAGCAACCGTGATTTTATTATTCGCATCGCCATTACTCAAAATCCAATTACAAAGGCCCTTACCGTTATAGCAGAGAATAAGCCAGCCTATGTTCCAGGCAAAAAAAACATTGTTCGCATACAGCAATCGGAAGCACACTGGCTTATTACCCCACTTGCAAATGGCATGGTGAAAGTAGAATATACCATGCAGGTAGACCCTGGTGGCCTCTTGCCCGCCTGGCTGGTAAATATGTTTGTAGCCAAAGGGCCCTACCAAACTTTTGTGAAACTGCGGGAGCAGGTAAAGAAGCCCATTTACAACGACATTCACCTAAGCTTCATAAAAGACTAAGGCCTCTTTGGCCAAAATTGGCAGGTTGAATAAAAATACCCCGGTATGTATAGCCCTCTGATTGAACGCAACATTTGCCAGTGGTTCATTGTATGTATATTTGGAAGCTGGCGGGTATTTTGCTTATAAGATTTCCTTGTATAGGCTCATGTTATGCCATTGCTACTAAACAGCATTTAATGAATAAATCTTTGGAGTTTCTTTCTGGCGGTGGCGAAATGGGTAATTTGGTGCGGAATTATAATTGGGAGGCTTCATCCCTTGGCCCTGCAGATCAATGGCCTCAAAGCCTGCGTACTACACTTAGCATTTTACTGAACTCTAAATTTCCGATGTTTTTATATTGGGGGCCGCACCTGTTGTGTTTTTACAACGACGCCTACCGCTTTAGTTTGGGTAACGATGGAAGGCACCCTGGCATACTGGGAATGAAGGGCGAAGAAGCATGGCCTGAAACATGGCACCATATAAAACCCTCCATTGACCAGGTGATTCACACAGGCGAAGCTACCTGGAGTGAAGACCAGTTTATTCCCATTTATCGTAATGGAACCATGAGGGATGCCCATTGGACTTTTAGCTTTAGCGCTGTAAAAGACGAGCATAATGTAACTGCCGGTGTGTTTTTAACACTGATGGAAACAACGGAGAAAGTGCACAGTCTTAAAAGTCTATCAGAAACCAACGATCAGTTGGCGTTTGCAATAGAAGCCACTGAACTAGGCACATTCGATTTAAACCCTGTAACCAATAAATTTGTTGCCAATACCCGCCTTAAAGACTGGTTTGGCCTGCCACACGAGAGCGAAGTTGACCTGCTGTTGGCTACAAATGTAATTGTGGAAAAAGACAGGGATCGGGTAATTACAGCAATAGAAAAAGCCTTACAATACCATTCGGGCGGGCATTATGATATTGAATTCAATATTGTGCATCCGGTAACAAATGAAGAACGGGTGGTAAGAGCAAAAGGAAGAGCCTGGTTTGGTGATGGCAGCACTGCCTATCGTTTTAATGGAACACTACAGGATATAACCAAGCAGGCAAATGACAGGAGCATGATAGAAGCGAGCGAAAAGCGCCTGAAAGTGGAGCGCAAGTCGCTACACGATTTTTTTGTACAGGCGCCTGCTGTACTTGCTATTCTGAAAGGACCGGAGCATGTGTTTGAATTTGCAAACCCTGCTTACCAGGAACTTGTTGGCGGCCGCAATCCCACTGGTAAAACCCTGCTCGAAGCATTGCCCGAAATAGCAGGCCAGGGTTTTGTTGAGCTGCTGGACAAAGTGTACAAAACGGGAGAAGCCTTTATCGGAAAAGAAATGCCCATTAACGTGAATAAAGGCAGTGCAAAACTTGAACAATTGTACCTGAATTTTACCTACCAGGCCTTCAAAAATGACAATGGGGAAGCAGAAGGAATTTTGGTGTTTGCATACGATGTTACGGAACAGGTATTGGCCCGCAAATTAATGGAGGCAAGCGAAAAGCGTTTCAGCAATATCCTGTCGCAATCTATTATGGCTATTGCCATTTTAAAAGGACCAGAAATGACAATAACTTTTGCAAACGAGTCTATCATTGCCATTTGGGGAAAAGGACCGGATGTATTTGGCAAGCCGTTATTACAAGTGTTGCCCGAAATAAAAGACCAGGTATTTCCGACACTACTAAATGATGTATATACTACCGGAGTTCCTTTTTTAAACAGTGAAATTTCCTGTTTTATCAATCGCAACGGAAGAATGGAGGAGTGCTATTTTAATTTACTCTACCAACCTTACAGGGATGTGGATAATAGTATTTCCGGCATTACCATACTTGCTACCGAAGTAACCGAACAAGTGCTTATAAAAAAGCAAATCGAAGAGAGCGAAAAGGAGCAAAAAAAACTGACCAGTCATTTAAAATTGGCAACCGACTCTGCTAATCTTGGCATTTGGTCTTTGGATATTGCTTCTTCGAAATTGGAATGGTCTGACATGCACAAAAAATTATGGGGATATGACGAACTTTTAGAAGAGCTGACTTATGAAGATTGGTATAAAGCAATTTTACCAGAAGACAGAGCATTCACTTTTCAAAAACTGGAAGAATCAAAGCTTAACCGCAGCTTGTATGAGGTAGAATATCGAATTAAAAAAAGGAATGAGGGTAATATCCGCACCATACGTTCTGTGGGAAAATATTATTACAACAGCAACGGCGAAGCCGAAACACTTACGGGAATTAGTGTGGACACAACAGAGCAGAAAGCTGCTGAAGAAAAAATACGTCAGAGTGAAGAACGTTTCCGGAATTTGGCAGAAACCATTCCGCAATTAATCTGGATTACCAATGAAAAAGGCGAATACGAGTATGCTTCGGGTCAATGGATGAAATATTCGGGGCTTGACCCGCAGTTGGATGAATCGTGGCCCCAGTTAATACATCCCGATGACATGAACGATGTAATGGCTACCTGGAAACATAGTTTAGCTACCGGCAAACCATACCAGGCTGAGGCAAGATTAAAAAACAAACAAGGAGAATACCTGTGGCACATCGTGCAGGGAATTGCCACTATAAACCAGGAAAATAAAATTGTAAAATGGATTGGTGCTTTTACCAATATTCATGAACAAAAAATTAATGAAGAGAAAAAAGATGAATTTATAAGCATTGCAAGCCATGAAATGAAAACCCCTTTAACTTCTGCAAAAGGATATCTTGAGCTATTACTCACAATATTAAAGGAAGAAAACCAAACAGCCTTTTTATATGCCAATAAGGCAAACCAGGCTGTAGAGCGGCTGCATAGTTTGGTTACAGAATTATTGGATGTAAGTAAAATACAAAATGGCCAGCTTACTTATAATATAACTACGTTCGACTTTAATGAAATGCTTGATGAAGCCATTGAAGAAATTCAACTTACCGCAAGGCACCACAGCTTGCAAAAAAGCGGTGTTATCCGGCAGCCTGTAAAAGGGGATAAGCAGAGGCTACAGCAAGTAATGTTCAATTTATTAAGCAATGCTGTTAAATATTCTCCAAGGGAGGAAAAGGTAATTATCAAAGTGGTGGAACAACAGGAAAACCTCCTGGTATCCGTTCAGGATTTTGGTGTTGGAATGTTAGCCCAGCACCTGGATAAAGTTTTTGAAAGGTATTACAGGGTGCGGGAACATGCGGTGTATTTTCAGGGACTAGGTATCGGCCTCCACATTTCCAGTAATATTATACAAAGGCACCAGGGCAAGATGTGGGTTGAAAGCGAACCCGATAAGGGAAGTACTTTTTATTTTACATTGCCACTATAAATCATTGATCAAAAAAACGCCAGACTAAGAGGACAGGATTAAAATGAAAAAAAGAATTCTTATTTACGATGATGATGAAGAAATTTTGCTTTTGTGCAAAGCCGTGTTATCCCGGTTTGATTTTGTGGTTGAGACATTAGCAATGTGCGAAAATATTCTTGCAGACATAGAAACATTTAACCCTGATGTGGTACTGATGGATTTATGGATACCCCAAATTGGTGGTGAAAAAGCAATTGAAATTTTGAAGCAGCATGAAAGCACTAAACATACCCCGGTACTGATATTTTCTGCCAATGCAAATATTGAAGAGATTAGTAAGAAAGTAAATGCAAACGGCTTTATAGAAAAACCATTTACGGTTAGCAGGTTTGTAGAAACTATACAGCAACACCTTGTTTAGTCCCCTTGCCCAATGTTATTAAGTTTAGTAAGGTACAGCCCCAGGGGAGCGAAATTTTGGAAGAAGTATAAAATAAAATTAGAGCTGTTAGCCCTATAGAGGCGACACTATAATTTAAGCGTATAAAAACCGTGGTACCGATGGCACTTTACTGACCTTTAAAAAATATGATTCTACCAAAATACCGCCTCTACAAGGCTTAACTGAATGGCACTACCCCTTGCCTTGATAATCCCCTGGAAATCTGCACTCAGATTTCTTGAAAAAAAAGAATTCTTTTTCAGGCAAATTGCAGCTGCACAAAAAGAGTTGGCAATTTGAAACATATGGAAGCTGCTGGTCAAGAGTACAGCTGCGCAACGCCCCCTGCACAAGATGTTGCAAAAAAGTAGGAAACTGTTTATAATTGCAATATGGTACTACAAGAATTTAAACCAAGCTATCACTTAAATGAGTTTGTGAGAACTTATCGAGTGGTGGAGTTTGAATTTAAAAGCAATATTACGCTTCCCTTTAAAGCATACCCACCAAGAGCAGAGCATTGCCTCAGCTTTTATCCTAAAGACCTGGAACATGTAGAGTATGCGGCGAGCGGCCGTAAAGTTGGCAACCTGAGGGCTGTTTTATTCGGACAACAAACAGAGGTATCCAATCGCTTTGTAGGAAATAATTTTTTATTGTTTCAAATAGTATTTAAACCAGGCGGTTTATTCAGGCTAACCGGTGTGCCATCGCATGAATTCAACAACTCTTACCTGGATGCCGAACTGGTGTTTTCAAGAAATATAAAGAACATCAATGAGAAGCTGTATGAGTGCTTAAATACAGATCAAATGGTTGCCATCGTAGAAGCTTTTTTACTTTCGGAACTTACAAGGAAGGGCATAGACCTGCATAGAATGGATTGTGTAAATGCAGGATTATTCACAGCAAGTTCATTGCCCACCGTGGATGCAATGGCGGCATCAACCTACCTCTCCACACGACAATTTGAAAGACTCTTTAAAGAAAGAATGGGTGTATCTCCAAAATATTATTTAAAGGTTTTGCGTTTTGAAAATATATTCAGGATGAAGAATACCTTACCACACTTAGATTGGTTATCACTGGCCATTCACAACGGGTATTACGACTACCAGCATCTAGTAAAAGATTATAAAAGTTTTACCCAGACAACACCTACAGAATTTCACCAGATAGATCTATCTGCCCCCGAGCGGGAATTTGGTGTAGCAGATACTTTTTAAAATTGTCGCATTTTTACCAGCAAACCCCTGCAAATGATCTTCATTTTTGCATCACTAAAATGATCAAGTTATGCAAAGAAGAAAATTTTTAGCAGCCTCTGCCGCTGCCATTCCCGCAATCGCTTTTAGCCAAAGTTTAAACTTAAACGAAGAGAGAACTAAAAAAGGATTTGTTGTGAAAGCAACCCAGAGCCGCTTTAACGAAACCACGAAAATAAATGGCAGGAGCCCTAACGACATCAAACTGTCTGGCAAAGACACCGCTGGCAACCTTGCCCTGTTTGAGTACACAGGAAATGAAAAGGGAGGCCCTCCGCTGCACATACATTTAAAACAAGACGAAATATTCTTCATCGTAGAGGGCGACTACTTATTTAAGGTTGGTGATGAAACACATGAATTAAAAACAGGGGACAGCATTTTTCTTCCGAGAAAAGTGCCACATACCTTTGCACAGACGACTGAAAGGGGAAGAATGCTATTTATGTTTCAGCCATCCGGCAAAATGGAAGATTTTTTCAGGGCACTGGCATCCCTCAAAGAGCCGCCAACCCCTGAGGAAGGAGCAAAAATATTTTCAGACCATGAAATGAAAGTAGTAGGTCCTCCCCTTTCCTATTGAAGTACCAGGGAGAGTTTACTTTGATACACAACCATAGGCAGCCCCGTGTTGTTTCTGCGAAGATCTAAAGAAATAAAAAGCGTTCTCATTATTATTGCGCAAAATTCCGAATAATCTGTCTCGTAAACCAGCCTGTTTGCAAACTTTGTTAATGGAGTTTTATTAAAAGGTTTCATACGAAGCCCCGCAATTATTAATATACCACCAGCTTCAGCGTTTCAATTTGTTTGTCAATGGTTGTCAGTCTAAGAATATAAAAGCCTTTGCTCAATATGCCCGGAGCAATTTTATTGATCCTGTCATCTAGTTTCTTTTCATAAACTTTCACAGCACTGGCATTAAAAATCTGCAGGAGCGTAAGGTCTACGTTTTGCTGTGCAATATTGATGTCACTGTTTTGCGCTGCAGGATTTGGGTAAATAACATACCCTGATCCTTTAAAATAAAATACATTTTCTACCCGGGAATAAACAATGGCACCCCCGGCGAGTTCTATTTTTATGCGATAAAT
>JANPJW010000361.1:0-11934 GCA_031425715.1 Chitinophagaceae bacterium
TATTAATGGGGCTTGTCCCTGGCTGATGGAGTTAACACCCCTGATACGGATACGGGCAGGGGCTGATGGATCTCCACCTGCATTTGACACTTGGACCCCGGCAGCTCTACCAGCCAACTGCTTATCTATTGAGGGAGTAACCAAGGTAGCAAATTCCTTTGCATCAATTTTTGAGGCAGAACCTGTGAAAGCCTTTTTTTGCTGAACACCATAACCAACCACCACCACGTCTTCCATACTCACACTCGCAACTTTCATCAAAATATCGAAACTGGATTTTGAACCAATCGAAATTT
Source organism: Chitinophagaceae bacterium (assembly GCA_031425715.1). GTDB lineage: Bacteria > Bacteroidota > Bacteroidia > Chitinophagales > Chitinophagaceae > Ferruginibacter. The sequence goes on from JANPJW010000361.1 coordinate 297, forward strand.
CCTGGGAAGCATACCCGATGCCAGATACCACAAGGGTTTTGGCATTGGCGGGTAAGGCTAATGAAAATCTTCCGTTAGCATCTGAAGAGGTTCCAATCGCAGTTCCCTTGGCAATGACTGAAACATTCCCAAGCGGACTACCATTCTCATCTTTTAAGGTTCCGGAGATTACCCGATTCTGGGCGGCGGCCGAGAGCACAAAGCCGAAGGCCACCAATAAGGTCATGATAATTTTTCTCATTTGCAGTTTTGATTTTAGTGATAACAAATATAATGGAGAAAAATTAACAATAAAACAACATTTACCAACCTGCAATAAACTTTCTCTTTTTTCAGTATCAAAACAGCACCTACCCTCTGCAATGTTGGCGTGTAGTTGGTTTGTGCATATTTTCGGCAACCATTTTCATCTTCAAAATAATGCATGTCTTGAATTGAAATAAACTTTTATTATTCAGGGTGGCATCATCCTGATATGGAAGTTTTTAAGCCACAAAAGAAGTGAGATTAAAAAGCTCAAAAGACAGCCTGGGAGAGTTATCAGAAAAAATGCTCCTCAACCATGCAGGGTAAAGAGCATTCAATTTTCATTAGAATAAATATTTTATTTACCCACCAGGTCTTTACTACCAAAGCTAAATGGTAACAACTGGCTCACGCTTTCTAACAAAAATACTTTACCCGTGGCGCCGGAAAGGATGATCCGGATAGGATGCGATGTCCTGGTTTCGTATTCGCAAAGCGCTTGCCGGCACATGCCGCAGGGGGAAATCGGATTATCGCTTTCGCCTTTGTTGTTCAGGTAACTCACAGCAATGGTTTCTATGGGCACATCTGTATGGAGGATAGCAGCAACACCAAGCAGTACCCTCTCGGCACAAATGCCTACAGGGTAAGCAGCGTTTTCCTGATTGGTACCACTTACGGTGGCACCATTTTTCAGGAGTGCTACAGCCCCTACAAAAAAGTTGCTATAAGGTGCATAAGCTTTTGAAGTCACATCCCTGGCATTCTGCAGCAGTCTGGCATCTCCGCTGCTCAGCTCACTGCTATCTTCGTATACCCTGTATTCAAATTTTATCTCTTCCTTTTTCATAAAATCAATTTAGATAAAAAATCCCCCCTGTACTGCTACAGGGAGGATTTCTTTATAAAGTTGAATGTACAACAATTTTAATTGAGCATTCTTATTTAATGCCGGTGAACAAACGGTTCCATCTTGGCCCGTCCTCCCAGCTAAACCAAATGAGCGAGGCTTTACCTACCACATGATCTTCCGGAACAAAACCCCAGTAGCGACTGTCAAGGGAATTGTGCCTGTTATCACCCATCATAAAATGGTAATTCATTTTGAAAGTATACGTGCTGGTTTCCTGGTCGTTGATAAAAATTTTACCAGCCCTGTTCTCAAATTTATTACCCTCGTACACTTCTATACAACGCTGGTAGCGGATGAGGTTATCTGGGGTAAGTTCTATTGAAATTCCTTTGCCAGGTACCAGCAAAGGACCGTAATTATCTACGCTCCACTTATGGGCCGTGTCATAATAAGGGAACAATTGCGTGGAAGAATAATAAGGATTGTTGGCCTCTACTATAAATGGTTGCATGCTATAACCAGCAGGAATTTTCAGAGCAGTTTTTTCTTTGTTGGTGACATTTACAAGGTAAGACCTGTCAGGGTATTGTTGCAGATCTCCCTGGCTCTCTCTTACAGATACACCCATTTCTTTCACTGCGTCGGCATCCACGTATCCATTGGGTGGCATACTAAGTTTGTAATAATGTTCGGATGCAGGAAAGTCATCATAAGATTTACCACTCACAAAAACTTTTCCGTTGATCACCTGCAATACATCTCCGCCAATTGCCACTGCCCGCTTGATAAAGTTTTCTCTTTTATCAACCGGTCTTGTGATGATGATACTCCCGTAATCGTTCCACACTTTTTCTCTACCCATATCCCTCACTGCCTGGTAGTAAGTGGTACGGCTTCCAAAATTAATTTCGTCATTGATGAGCGTATCATTTACCGGGAAATTAAAAACAACCACATCGTTTCGTTTTACCGGGCTGGAAAACCACCGGGTATAAGGTATTTTTAGAATTTCCGAATATGACTTTGTGTTAACAATGGGCAAAGTATGATGAACGAAAGGCATGGCAATGGGCGTATTAGGTATGCGGGGTCCGTAGCTCGACTTGCTCACAAAAAGGAAATCGTTCACCAACAGTGTTTTTTCCATAGATGGAGTTGGGATGGTATAGGCTTCAAACACAAAAGTGCGTATGATGGTAGCAGCCACAATAGCAAATGCCGCAGCATCTATCCACTCCCGGGCGGCCGACTTTTTATAATTGACAACCACCTTTTTACCTGCATACCGCTCATTGGGCGAAAAACCGAGGTAAGGAAAATAAACAAATGGAAGCAACACCGTAAGTGCATGGTGACCTACGCCAAAACGACCGAAGTGTTCTACGAACCGGATGGTGATCCAGATAGTGATGAACTGCCCTGCAATGGGTATGAACTGTAAGAAGAACCAAAACTTCCTGAGCTCCATTTTTTCTACCATGCACCAGGTGTTGTAGATAGGTATCAATGCCTTCCAACCTTCGATGCCTGCCTTTTTAAACATGCCATACAAACCAATGTGCCAGCCTAAAGCAGCAACAATAAAAATGATCCATCCAATACTCATAAGTTATCTTTTTCTCGCCCAAAAGTAAGCCCCTCGTTTTTAATACAGGTATTTCTTACTTAAGCGGGCACTGTTGTTAACATAATTAACGATTCCCTGCTGTTAGCTTTTGGGAAGCACATAGGTTGCTACATCTTCTGCCGTAATTTCCTTGCCACTCAAAATGATCAGGCGCTCAACGACATTGCGCAGTTCCCTGATGTTGCCAGACCAATTATAGGCCTGCAAACTTTCCATGGCTTTTTTGTCCATCTGCTTTACTGGTTGGCCATATTCCTGTGCAACCAATTCAAGAAAATATTTTACAAGAAAGGGCACATCTTCTCTTCGCTCATTGAGAGATGGCACATGGATGATGATCACACCAAGACGATGGTACAGATCGAGCCGGAAAGTTTTATCTTCTACTTCCTTCAAAAGATCTTTGTTGGTGGCAGCTATAACCCTTACGTCTACATTTATATCTTTTTCAGCACCTACCCTTGTTATTTTTCCTTCCTGCAAAGCCCTCAATACTTTTGCCTGGGCACTCAGGCTCATGTCTCCGATTTCGTCTAAAAACAACGTACCTCCATTTGCCTGCTCAAACTTACCAATGCGTTGTTTGATGGCAGATGTAAAAGAGCCTTTTTCATGACCAAACAATTCGCTTTCTATCAGTTCGCCGGGTATGGCTGCACAGTTCACCTCTACCATCGGCCCCTTGTTACGACTGCTTTTTTCGTGTATCCATCTTGCTACCAATTCTTTGCCCACACCGTTTTCGCCGGTAATCAAAACCCTGGCATCTGTTGGTGCTACTTTTTCAATTGTATCTTTTATTTTTTGGATCGGGCCACTTACTCCTACCATCTCCTGCACTTTGCTCACTTTTCTTTTGAGCACTTTTGTTTGTGCCACCAGGTCTTGTTTTTCTGTAGCATTACGTAGGGTAATAAGCAGGCGGTTTAAATCTGGTGGCTTGCTGATGTAATCAAAAGCTCCTTTTTTTACGGCTTCTACAGCAGTATCAATATTGCCATGCCCGCTTATCATGATGATGGGAATATCGGCGTTAACCATCTTGGCTTTTTCTAAAAACTCAATACCATCTAACTTGGGCATTTTAATGTCGCACAAAACAAGGTCATATGATTTTTCAGAAAATTTTTTCAAGCCTTCTTCCCCGTCAGAGGCTTCATCAATTTTGTAGCCCTCGAAGCTTAAAATTTCGGTAAGGGTTTTTCTAATTGCCTTCTCATCATCAATGATCAGAATATTGGTCATAAAGGGTTTTGTTTAGTTGTGGAAAAGATGCGCTCTGGCATCTTAACTGGCGATTGGCCAAAAATAATGATTTATGTACTCAAAAATTGTAGCAGGCTTCATAATATTCCTCCAGGCTTCCTGCACAGGTGGCCATTCTCAACAAAATGAGTCTTTTAGGCCGCCTGAAGGTTCAGCAACTGTTGATGAGTTAACCGATGTAAGTTCTATTCCTTTGCCTGAAGGATATAAAAGAGTTGCCCTCCCAAAAAAATCATTTGGAGCCTGGCTTAGAACCCTCTCCCTCAAAAAAGATAACACAGTTTATTTATATGACGGCACGCCAAAGCCCAACCAGGCTGCGCAGTTTGCAGTGCTGAACATTAGTGTGGGCGATAAAAACCTGCAACAATGTGCCGATGCCATCATGCGCCTGCGGGCAGAATACCTGTTTTACCAACAAGATTTCGGCAACATCAGTTTTACCGATAATGAAGGCGGCGTTTATCAATTTGATGCGCCCTATACTCAAAAGAGGCTGGCACTTTATCTGCAAAAAGTATTTGGTATGTGCGGGACAGCATCTCTGGGTAAACAATTATTACAGGTGAAAATGATGAACATGCAAGTGGGAGATGTACTCATAAGGGGCGGCTTTCCCGGCCATGCAGTGATAGTAACAGATATGGCAGAAAATGACGAAGGAGAAAAAATTTACCTGCTGGCGCAAAGTTATATGCCGGCACAGGACATTCATATTTTGAAGAATCTAAAGAACGAATCAGCTTCTCCCTGGTACCCACTCAATACCGACCTTGATATTTTTACCCCCGAATACCATTTTACCAGGGACCAATTGAAGACATGGTGGTAACAATAACTGGCTCGCCTGCCAGCAAAATATTCTACCCATAAAAAAAGCCATCTGCAAGCAGAAGACATTTTGAAGGTAATAAGCCCACTATTCTGAGCGATCTATTCAAAATATGAGGTTTAGGAAGTTTTTCTTTGCCACCCCCAAATTATTTTGGCGGTAGAAAGAGCCATTTGTTGCGTCGAAAATAACTGATTCGGTAAACCGGCAGGTTATTATTCCTCCTAGCAAGCCAGCAAACCCTACACTGGAGGGCTTCTTATATTTTGAGACGAAGTTTCTATGTATCAAAAGATGATTTGAGGCCTTCGCCGCTTATTGTGTTGGTAATCTTGCATATCATTCATCGCAAAATCAACACAATGAAAATTTTACAACGCCTTACCAACCCGATCCTGATGCCGGCCTGGTGGCAGGATTTGCTGCTGCTAATACCAAGATTGGTTTGCGGCTACCTCTTGACATCCAATTTTGGTGCTGCCAAATTTGGCCTGCCCTGGAGCCCGGTAGATAACAACCTCGGCTTTTTTGAAGTGGCTTTCTGGTTCCCCAATGATGTGGCAGCTTATGGTGGCATCTTCAAAATGGTCCCGGTATTTTTTGCCTGGATGGGAGCTTTTAGCGAAGCAGTCGGCGGTATCTTTCTACTACTGGGTTTGCAGACAAGGATTTTTTCCTTTCTTATTTTATGCACCATGCTGGTGGCCATTTTTATGGAGCAAATGGGCAATGGCGCCTGGAACATGCTGCCGGCTGCCGGCTTTGCATGGGTAAGCCTGTTCACTATGATCATAGGCAGCGGCCGGTTTGGCATTGATTATCTCATTTCTAAAAAATTAAAAGCATGACAAAGTATCCAATTTTAATAATGAGCCTGCTGCTTTTGTGCGTAGCAAGTTGCGTTCAAAAAAGCTATACAAAAACAGTGGTAGTTACCCTGGCAGTACCCGACATAAAGGATATAAAAAGCGTGGGCATACGTGGACAAGGAAAACCGCTTAGCTGGGAAACCGATTATGAAATGAAGCCTGTGGTAAAAGATTCTTTGTACACCGCAACCATTACCGCAGTTACTGCCTACAAATTCGCCGAAATAAAATTTACAGTGAATGGCGATTTTGAATTGAAAGAGCAACCTAACCGCAGGGTTGTATTCAGTGATAAAGACACTACATATTACAATGCAGTATTTAATAAAAATCAATAACCAGCACTAAAATTACAAATCATGAAACAATTTCTCCCGGCAACAGTTATTTTCATCCTTTTATGTGCGGGCTGTGGTTCTGCAAGGGGGGAATTTCGAATATGGAAAGATATGGAGCATGGCAGCTTTACAGTTACGCTTACTAATTCATCGCCCAACCAATCGGTAGAGCTGTACAAAGTAAAAAGTAGCGGCAAGGAAAAATGGATAAGCCCATCGCTGCTTGCCAACAGCAGCCAGGAAGTAACAATACCTGCAGACGGGCATTTGTTTATTAAGAATTTTAACGACAATACATTTACCATTACTTATAAAATTGCAGAACAATGAAACCTATTCTTACAGCTATCAGCATTGTACTTTTTATCTGCAGCCAGGCAACAGCCCAACAAAAATTAACACTTGCACAGCAACAGGAAGATTTTCAGATTTTCAAAACCAGTATGCAGGAAATGCATGCGGGTGTTTACTGGTTTATCACTCCGGAAAGGTTCAGTACATTGTATGATTCCGTTTACACAACGCTTAAAGACAATGAAGATGCAGAACAATTTTATATCAAAATACGATTTTGTATGGCAGCGCTTCATCACGGGCATGATGGAGTGGAATGGACAAACCGCCAACCCGGGCTCAATTATAAAATGAATGCCATGCCTGCTGATAGAAAACATTTGCCTTTTGTAATGGAATATTTAGACGATAAATTATACATATTGAATAATTGCAGCAGCAATAAAGGAATTATCAATGGCAGCGAAATTGTGAGCATCAATGGAAAAACAATTGCCAGCCTTAGTAAACAAATGCTGCAATACATTTTTGCCAATGGCCGCAACACTTCTTACAAATACAAAATGCTGGGGTTTTATTTTCAGTTTCATTATTTGTACCAAATATTGTATCCAACAGAAACTACTTACAAACTGGGTGTTATTCCTTATAAATCAAATAAGAAAGTAGAAGTACTGGTGCATGCCGAACTGCCAAAAAGCATTGCAGACAGGTATCAGCAGCAAACAGGCAAATCAATCAACTTCTGGGACTCATTGTTTACCTATAAACTGCTGGATAAAGCAAAGCGTATTGGTTATTGTAAGATGGAAACATTTTCTACCCAACGCTTTGATAAGGGAGATGCAAAATTGTTGGATGTGCTGGAAAAAATGTTTGCACAAATAAAAGCAGACAATGTGAAAAGCCTGGTGGTGGATGTACGCAACAATGAGGGCGGCGATGATACCTGGCAAACTGCCATCAGCTATTTCAGGGCTATTGAAGAAAATAAAGATGGCGGGCTTCCTTATTTTCAGAGCGATAAATTTACGTACATACAATACATTATTCAGAATGATGAGAACAGGCAACTGCTGCAGGCTTTTCAATACAACCCTTATGCACTGATTGATGAAATGGCGGATGGCCGCTTTAAACTAAAGCCAGAATATACGGAGCATGACACTAAAGCAAAGCCGCTTATGCCGAATGCTTTTAAAGGCGATGTTTATCTTTTGCAAAATGGATTAACCTTTTCTGCAGGCTTTGCATTTGCGGGCAAGCTGAAAGACAAGATTAAAAATACCAACGGCTTTATAAAAGTAATTGGGGAAGATAATGGCGATGATATGGACGCAGGCGTAGGCAGTGGCGGCTGGAGTGTGGAAGTATTATTGCCCAACAGCAAAGTAAAATTGAATGTGCCGGTTACAGGCGGCGGTGCAGAAAAAGCCTATGCCATTCCGCCGGTAAATTTTTTAGACTATAAAGTAATACCAACTATTTCAGATAAATTAAATGGAGTGGATGCAGAACTTGAGTTTGCAAAAAAAATAATTGCAGAAAAGAAGTAAGTATACTTACTTCCTGAATTTTGCAAACAACTCCCGTAATAATAACCCCGAAAGCAAACCAATGGTAAAAATGGATAGAAACTGAATGGCTCTGATATTTTCATTGCCTTGCAGCCACATATAATTGCCTACAGAAAGCATTAATATTATGGCGATAAATACAAGTGGGCGTCGTTGTTTCATGCTGTAAATTTTAAGTTAAGTTACTTCATTTTGATACTCGTTATTTATTTCATCATTTTTTGCGGAGACGCTATACCCATTTTTAACCGCTCGGCAATTTTCAATGCCCTCTCAATTTTCTTATCGGATGATTTTACCATATTCACCAATGCAATCACCCCACGCTTATTCCCATCGGTGAGGCTGGTAAAAATTATTTCTGCTTCGGTATCCGTCGCAAATACTTCGGTAAATTCTTCGGGTATGTGAAACTGCAATTCGCTGTTATCTTTTTTTATCACTGCATCTAAAATACTTCCTGCTTTTATTTTTAATTGCTTCAGGTATTTGGCTGCAATCATAATATAGTATATACCGTCTTTTGTGTTCATGATAGCGGCATGAATGGTAATTGTTTTATTTAAAGTACATAGCACTCTCTTATTATTGCCTGCTGTAAGTTTTGCAACTGTTTTATTATCCAGCTGGATGCAGTGCATATAACCGCCAACTTTTTCAACAGTAAATTTCATAGCTTTTTATATAATTTCACTTGCATAAATAATATATGTACTCAATGGCAGTCCGTCAACTTTTCCTTAAACTAGTTGTTTCACCGATTTAGTGCTTGTAATCTTTTAAAGTTTTTAATATGTAGACATAATGCGGCATAAAAAAGTCTCTACAAATGTAGAGACTTTACATGTCGGGACGACAAGATTTCCCGCCTTTGCGGGACGACCCCTAGACTCCCCGCCCCAAGGCGGGGCTACATCCCGATTAACTTTTCAAAAAATAATGAGCCATAAAAAAAGTCTCTACAAATGTAGAGACTTTAAATGTCGGGACGACAAGATTCGAACTTGCGACCCCTAGACCCCCAGCCTAGTGCGCTACCGGGCTGCGCTACGTCCCGAAATTTTTACCGGACTGCAAATGTAAATGCAAAATGATCAAAATCAAAAAAACATTCAAAGACCTTCCTACAGCAATATTTCGTTTTCAACTGATACAAGGAACAGGCAATGGTGAGTGCTGAATAGTTTCCCTTTTACTTAGGCTTTCAACATTTACCGCTCACCTTATCCCATTTTCCAGCCGGCTAATCACCCGCAGTAGCACAGCCGAAGTGTACAATTACCAATAACTCCAGCATCTCAGTTTTTTTATTGATATTTGCTCAATCCCATATACAAATGAAGGTTTTAATAAAGCAAGCAACCATTACCTGTTCTTCCTCTCCGCTCAACGGGCAAGTAAAAGACATTCTCCTTAACAACGGTGTTATAGAAACCATTGACAATGATATTGTGGCAGAAGTTGATGAAACATTTACTGCGCCAAACCTGCATGTAAGCATTGGCTGGATGGATATTTTTGCGCAATTTGGCGACCCGGGATTTGAACACCGGGAAACACTGCAAACAGGTGCAGCGGCCGCCGCAGCTGGTGGCTTTACTGATGTGATGGTACTGCCTAATACCAATCCGTCGATTTCTACCAAATCGGTAGTGGAATACATCATTCAAAAATCCTCCGGCCTGCCGGTTACTGTTTACCCTATTGCAAACATCAGCAAAAATGCAGCAGGCAAAGAACTTACAGAAATGTATGACATGTTTGCCAGCGGAGCCATTGCATTTAGTGATGGCACAAATGCACTGCAAAGCCCGGGGATTTTATTAAAGGCACTGCAATATATTCTTCCGCTTAAAGCCACCATCCTGCAGTTGCCAGATGACGAAAGCATCAGCGCTCATGGGTTGATGAACGAAGGAATTGTGAGTACACAATTGGGGTTGCCCGGTAAACCTGTGATTGCAGAAGAACTGATGATTGCCAGGGACATTGAATTGCTGCGTTACACCAATTCCCGCCTGCACATAACAGGTGTGAGTTCTGAAAAAGGCATCGGCCTCATCAACGCTGCAAAAAAAGATGGACTTAACATAACCTGCTCAGTGTCGCCCGCACATCTTTATTTTTGCGACGAAGACCTCGTTACTTACGATACAAATCTAAAGCTCAACCCACCTTTGCGCACCCGTGTAGACAGAGATGCACTTCGGGAGGCTTTCAAAGCCGGCATGATTGATTGCCTTGCTTCCCATCACCTGCCGGGCCAATGGGATGACAAGACCTGTGAGTTTGAATATGCCAAAAATGGTATGATTGGTTTGGAAACCGCCTTTGCTGTGGCCAATGGTTTTGCAAAGGATACGGCTACGCTGGTGGAACAACTGACCACTTCGCCCCGCAATATTTTTGGCATTCCTTTGCCGGAAATAAAGGAAGGACAAACTGCCTGCCTCACCCTGTTCGACCCGGAAGCAAGCTTTACTTTTGAAGCGAAAGACATTCAATCCTCTTCAAAAAACAGTGCCTTTATTGGCAAGCAATTAAAAGGAAAGGTTTTGGGAATTGTAAACAAAAATCAAATAAGCTTTCGCAAATGATGAATAAATTAAGCGCTACTACCAAGGGACTGATTGCAGGCGTTGTAATGGTGCTCATATCTATTGCCATCTATTTTGCAAAAGGAGATTTTGAGAACAACCTGCAATACATTACTTATGGAGTGTATGTAGCTACCATCCTGTGGGCATTGTACGATTTTAAGAACAGCGCTGCGGATAACAAATCCTTCAAAGAATATTTTTCTACCGGGTTCAGGTGTTTTATAGTAATTGTTTTTATCATGGTGTTGTTCACTTTTATTTTTACAAGAATAGATCCCACCATAAAGGAACAGATGGCTGTAAAATACCGGGCAGACCTTGCCGCAAAGGGAAATTATACCAGTATCGAAATTGAAGGAATGGTGCAAAAAGCGAAAGACTATTTCAACATCATGTTAACATCAATGGCTATATTTGGCTACCTGGTGATAGGCTCAATGGTAACCGTAGTAGCTTCGCTGTTTTTTGTGCGATCAAAGCAATTAATTTCAAAGCATTAAGATATTAAACAAGAGGAGTAAAGCCCGGTACAGTTAGTTTTAAATGTGGCAGGGGAAAAATAACAACGTATGGATCTTTCAATCGTAATACCATTATACAACGAAGATGAGTCGCTACCAGAGTTGACGGCATGGATAGAGCGTGTGATGCAGGAAAATAATTACAGTTATGAAATGATCCTGGTAGATGATGGCAGCATAGACGAATCCTGGCCCGTAATAGAAAAACTGCGTGTGCAAAATCCACATATAAAAGGCATAAAATTTCAGCGTAATTATGGCAAAAGCGCAGCACTCAACGAAGGTTTTAAAGCTGCCCAGGGCGATGTAGTCATTACCATGGATGCGGATATGCAGGACAGCCCTGATGAAATACCAGCCCTAAGAAAAATGATTTTAGAAGATGGATTCGACCTTGTGAGCGGATGGAAGAAAAAACGATACGACAATACACTCACCAAAAATATTCCTTCTAAATTATTCAATGCCGCGGCACGTAAAAGCTCCGGCATTAAACTAAACGATTTTAATTGTGGCTTAAAAGCCTACCGCAAAAAAGTGGTAAAGAGCATTGAGGTTTATGGCGAAATGCACCGCTACATCCCCATATTGGCCAAGTGGGCAGGCTTTAGAAAG
>JANPJW010000362.1:0-4097 GCA_031425715.1 Chitinophagaceae bacterium
GAAGATGATGTAACAAGAATAGAGTTGCAGGCGGTAAGCGGAATTGTACTGGCAGCCATTGGCTTATGGTACGACGATTATATTCCTGGCCCAGGAGCCAGCCCGGTAACCAAAGATTTGTTAGACGTGTACACCTACTCAACAGGTATAGACGCCAACGATACAACCTTCAAAACTTCTTTTCCTTTTGTGCAAACACCATGGGCAGGTACACACAACTGCGATTGTGGTCCTGTAGCACCAGCTAACAGTGCAAGGTCAAATAGTTTTGGCCAGGCAGACGTGAACAAAAGTTTTGGTCTGTCATTGGCAGCACCGCAGGTGAGGATGAAAGCATCACCCAATCCGTTTATCAATAATACCATTGTGCAGTATGAATTGAATACGGCGGCAAGGGTAACGATAGCTGTGTATGATGCACAGGGCAAAGAGTTACAGGTATTGGTAAATGAAAATAAAAAAGCAGGTAGCTACACCCAGAGCTTCAACGGTTCTAAACTTGGAGCCGGAACATACTTTGTAAAAATTGCACAAAACGGCGTGGTTAAACAAACAGTCCCAATTGTAAAATAAGCATGCAGGAAGGGTTTTAAGCGGGTTCGTTTAAAACCTTTCCTTTTTAAAATTTAGCCCTTAAAAATATTAAAATGAAAAAGCAATACTTATACTTTTTATTAATTGCGCTCTTCACCGTAACGGTGGGCTTTGTAGTAATAAAATATAAAAATCTAAAAAGTGCAGATGAGGATGCCGTGTACCCCTTGCTAACACGCAAAGGAAATACGAATAGCAGCGAATGGAAATTTGCCAACGATAATTATACGAAGCTGGTTGCAAAGATGGAAGCCAACCCCAACGATCATAAATCTGCTATCGCACTGGCAAACACCTATATACTAGAGGGAAGAGCGGGTGGAAACATAGGCTACTATGACAAAGCAGCCATGAGCGTTGTAGAAAAAATATTAAAAAAAGACGAAAAGAACTACGAAGCCATTTGCTTAAAAGCATTGATAGAATTATCCCAACATCATTTTGCGGAAGGGTTAGCCACAGCAAGCAAAGCTGTACAACTGAACCCCAACAGTGCCTTTGCTTATGGGCTACTCGTAGATGCCAATATAGAAATGGGTAATTATCCTGCTGCGCTGGAGGCTGCAGACAAGATGGTGACGGCCAGGCCAGACCTTCGGTCTTATTCGAGAATAGCTTACCTGCGGGAAATACATGGTGATATACCAGGTGCAATTGATGCTATGAAAACGGCTGTTGCTGCCGGCGTGCCTGCAGAGGAATCCACAGAGTGGTGCCGCAGTCAGCTTGGCAAATTATATGAAAACCTGGGTCAGATAGATTTGGCCTTGTTTCAGTATCGGCTATCTGTAGCAGCCAGGCCCGGGTACCCCAATGCTTTGAGAGGGCTGGCAAGAATAGCGGCCTTTAAAAATCAAAAAGACAGTGCAATTTATTATGCTGAAAGTGCTACACAGTTTTCAAATGATATTGGCATTAAGCAATCCCTTGCCGAAGTTTATAAAACCAGTGATCCCAAAAAAGCGGAAACCATGATGAAGGAAGTGATTGATGAGATGACTGAAATGTCCAGGCAGGCAATTGAAGATCCCACCATTGGTCACTACTCTGACAGGGAATTGGCCTATGCCTGGTTGCAAAATAATGACAATAAGAAGGCCCTCGAGCATGCGCTTGCAGAGTACAACCGCAGGCCGTTGAACATAGATGTGAACGAAACCGTTGCCTGGGTTTACTATAAGTCTGACGATGCAAATAGGGCTGTTCCATTTATCCAAAAAGCCATGGTTACCAAGTCTCGCAACCCTTCCTTGCTTTGCATTGCAGGATTGATATTTGCTAAAAATGGCGACACTAAAAAAGGACAGACATTTTTAAATGCAGGCCTGGCTAACAACCCTGTGTTGCCGCAAGATTTATTGGAAGAAAGTAAAAAGGCATTACAAAATTTAAACAGCAGCCAGCCTTAAAATGACCAGGAGCATAACGTGCATACTACTGTTGCTGCTTGCTGCATTTCCGGCAGCGGCGCACACCATCAACTATGCCTTGCAGGATGCACCGGTAAGTGCGGTGGCATGGTATTATTTTAAGCTTGGTTTCGAGCACATCATCCCGCAGGGGTTAGATCATGTGTTGTTTATTATTGGGCTTTGTTTGATTCATACTAAAATTAAGCCCATCATTTACCAGGCCACGGCTTTTACTATTGCGCATACGGTAGCCCTGGCGCTTAGCATGAAGGGCGTAATCGTGGCACCTGCGCCGGTGGTAGAACCCATCATTGCCTTGTCTATTGTTTTTATTGCGCTGGAAAATCTTATTGTATCCAAAGCAAAACCCTGGCGGCTCCTCCTCGTTTTTCTTTTTGGCCTGGTGCATGGGATGGGCTTCGCAAGTGCCCTGAACGAAATTGGGTTGCCCCCTGGTAGTTTTGCCAGCTCCATCATTTTCTTCAACCTTGGTGTGGAAGTTTGCCAGGTGTTGGTGATTGCCGCCATCTTTAGTTTGCTTATCCTTCCTTTTAAAAACAGGGAATGGTATCGTTTTAGAATTGTGTATCCAATTTCTATCATGATAGCATTGGTGAGTAGTTACTGGACGGTGATGCGGGTATTCTACTAAAGTACTGGCCTTAAGTACCCTTATTATAATGGTTCACCGGAAGTTTGGTGATTAACTTTTGCTGGTTGTGTTTGTACTTGATGCAGGACAACTGCTGCGAAATGAATTGATAGGCCCAATTAGAGACAGTAGCTACATAGGATTTATGATAGCAATCATTTGCTCCATCCTTAAAATACAGCCGCTTCTACTTTGGTATCTTTCAACAACCAGGCAGCCTTTAATTTTTTGTCCGTAATCTGCAACGCTTTTTTGTTGTTGGTTGCTTTGTAACATGCCTCAAGGCCTGTAAGTGCCCAGCCATTGTTCGGATTTATAGCGAGATCTTTACTAAATACTGCAATTGCTTTTTGATAATTCCTGCTGTTGTACAAAGCATTACCCAGGTAATGCCTTGCTGGTAGCAGCCAATCCCGGGGCTCATTGTAAACAAGTTTTTCCTCGGCTTCTACGGCTAGTTCAAAATGCCTGATAGCTTTTGTAAAATCTTTCTGCTCTTCTGCAATAACCCCTTCAAGAATATGTAAAGCCACCAGTGCAGCATCATACACCGCACTGAATGGAGACATGGGTTCTTTCAAAGCCGGTTGCTTCATTTTTTCCTGCATGGCCTTTAATTCCTGCAGCGCCTCCGCCGGTCTGTTGGTTTTTGAAAAAGCAAGCCCCCTGGCAAAATGCTGCAGCACCGGTGTGTAAACAAGGGCATCCTCCGGTTTCGTTTGTAAAATGTCATTCCATTTTCCAAAACGAATTTGGGTAAATAAAACCGACTGCTGAAGGTATTGTACATAATTGCCCAGCGCACCTGGCATGGGAAGATAAAATGGGGGTATTTTTTGTTGCAGCTCCAGTGACGCATCCAGCGCCTGTTTAAAACTCCCCGCCATCTGGGCGCAGTTCAATTTCATGTGTATGTTGTGTAGCTCGTATAAGGCAACGTTTTCCTGCGCAGGCGGAAAGGCTTGCGCATATTTTTGATAACCGGCTACAGCATCGTTGTTTACGGTAATACCATCTGCATAGTTGCCTGTTCTGATGTAGATGTGCGATGGCATGTGGGTGACATGGGATACATCTGGCATTGCCCTGGCTAAAAATGCAGCACTTCCAGCCGCCCGGCCAGGATCGGCAGAAGCTTCCACACAATGGATGAAGTAATGATTTGCACCGGGTTGTTTGGGATTTAAGGAAAGGCTATGTTTTAAAACAGCAATAATTTCCGGCGTCCAGGCCTTGGGTTTGTAATCATGATCGTATAGGTCCCAGGGATGCAGCAGCATGAGCGCATCTGCATAAAGCGTAGCCACATTTTCGTCTTCCTGAAACTTTGTAAATACCTTTTTCATTTCGTCCCGGTATTGCACATTCAGTTTTGCCTGGATCGCTGTGCTATCATTGCTATACCTTATTTTCATCGCACTTATTAAGGCCAATTCAAC
>JANPJW010000363.1:0-7420 GCA_031425715.1 Chitinophagaceae bacterium
GCTATTTCGCCGGGTGTTTTACCATTCATGGCCATCCAGGCCGGAATGCCATAGAACAACATTCCTTCCGGTACGCCTTGAGCAAAATACAAGACAATAAAATTTAAGTAGCGTAAAAAAGTATTTTCAGATAGCGCAGGAATTGCACTGTTTTGTTTTAATGTAATGCTGATGGTTGCTTTCATGCGTGTAATATTCTAGCAGTTGATTATCCTGACTTAACCCCTCGCCTATTGATACTTTTTGGTATAATAAAATCCACAGGGTTTATGAAACCCAGGGACTTCATTGCGTTAAAAGAATTGGTTGGAGGTTGAATAGTTATTTAAGATTTCATTTTCTTTAGGGGAGGTATCTACCATCAGCCTGATTGGTTGGCAGCAAGACTGGACGAACAGTTTTATAAAGGTTTGGATAGATTAACTGCTGCGAAGGTCTGGCAAGAACAAATTAAATGTGAGGACAAACCTGTCAACATGTTGCACATTTACAGCAAACTACCGGACAAATTGTGCCGCAACAGGATAAATTCGTCATTTAGGATGCTGAGCTGTATTTTGTTTTTTAAACCATGCCATAAAAATGTGGGTTCGGTTTATATTTATAAGCAAATGCATACATTCCCTTCAGCTTAAAAGCATTTCTCACTGTTTCCCTAATAATCTGGTGGGGATTGGTTACAACAGCACAAGCCATAACTTCTTCCGAATTGACTTCTACCGCCCAGGATAAGTACAATGTATTGCAGTTGGTTTTTGACTTCGTCTTATATGTATTGACTGCGGGTGTTTTGCCAGGTGACAGCTTTCCATTCTTTGCTATAACCGACTGCAGCCGATCATCCACCCAATACAATCGTTTTAATTATTGAGCGGCATTTTAGTTTTGGCTAGTGGGTAATTCTGTGCTGAAACTGGTTGTTTGTTGTATTTTGATCTCCTTTTTTTCCTCCGCAAAATACATGTCAATGGAGCCCTTATTTTTAGCCGCTATTTTTCCCCTGTGCACACAGTGAAACCGATGTTTTACCAGCTCATAAGTACTACCACTAATGTTTACTTTGCCAATTTCGCCACTACTTTCCATTCGGGATGCTGTATTAACTGTATCGCCCCAGATATCATAAGCGAACTTGTTGATACCTACAATGCCGGCTACTACCGGCCCTGAGTGAATACCCAGGCGCAATTCAAAATAAGGTCGCCCTTTTGATATTCTGTCCTGCTTGTTTCTTTCTATAAAATTGACCATTTCTATACCCGCTGCTACCACATCAAATGGATGGGTACTATTTGCCACCGGTAACCCACCTGCACACATGTACGAATCACCAATCGTTTTAATTTTTTCAATTCCATGACGGGTCACAATACGGTCAAACTCACTGTAGCAGTAATTAATTTCTTCTACCAGTTCTTCTGCCGTTAATATTTCACTTGCCTGTGTAAAGTTTTTAAAGTCGGTAAACAACACACTTACCATATCCAGTTTTTTAGTTTTGGCTTTACCGGTTGCTTTTAATTCTTCAGCAGTTTCTGCAGGCAAAATATTAAGTAGTAGTTTTTCGCTTCTTTTTTTCTCTTTCCCAATACGGTTACGTTGCTTAAAAAATACAGAAGCAAATAATAGCACGGTTAAAAAGCCTCCGATAAAGACCGTTTTCACCATTTTTTGTCTTTTTATTTCCTGCTGCTGTATTTCTCTATTTTTGTTCAATAGACTTATTTCTCCTTCTTTCTTTTCTAAGTCAAAACCAAATTGAAGGGTACCAAGCTTTTTATCTGTATTAATATTATAGATCGTGTCTTTAATTGCCAATAAAAGATCCTGGTATTTAAATGCATTGTTATAATCTGATAATGCCGCATATGCTTTTGTTAAACCCTGGTACGCATCTTTTATTTCTGTATTGGCATTTAGAACTTTACCAATTTCAACGGATTGCTTATAAGCATCAATGGCTAAATTGATATCTCCTTTTGCAGCATAGGCCTGTCCTAATCCTACCAGGGATTGTGTCATATCCAGGCGGGTATCCAGGTTTTTAGAAATATTAAAAGCCCTGGTATGTGTTTTAATGGCTTTGTCAAATTCTTTTTGCCTTATATACACCCGTCCAAGATAATTCAGTGAATAGGGCAGATCTTCTGTGCCTTCATAAGCTTTAACTGATTTGTTCAGGTATACCATTGCTGTAGCATCATCCCCCAATTTATAATACGTTTCTCCCAGGTTTACAGCTGATGTTCCAATGGAGTAAGTGTCATTGATGGCCAGGCTTAATTTATGGGAACGCAGAAAATTCTCCAATGCCTTTTTATAGGTAGCAGGTTTATTTAAATACACCGCTCCAATATTGGTAAGCGAAGTAAGTATCCTTAAGGTATCACCAATGTCCTCTGACATCTTCAGTGATTGTAAATGCAACTCCAACGATTTGGCATCATCCCCCTGGTTAAAGTAAACGGCCCCCTGGTTGCTTAGCATGTTTGCTACACCCCTTTTATCTCCGATCTCCCTATAAACTTCCAGTGCATGTTGCCAACTTTTAACGGCATCAATATATTTACCCTGCAGGTAATTACCATAACCCAAGTTTTTTAAAGCAAGTGCCAATCCGGTTTTATAATTAATTTTTTCAGCTAGGTGTTGAGAAACGGCAGCGATAGTTACCGATGTATCAGGCTTGTCATTAAAAAAACTCTTGCTCAATGCATTTAATACATCCACCCTTAAAGAATCGCTGATGTTGCCAGTGAGTATTTTTTTTAAACTATCTGATACAGTGCCCTGGGCATTTGTATGGTTACAAATTATAAATAAAGAAATAAACAGAATAAACCGGCGGATGGTATTGGTCATTCGGTAGGTGGTTTAGTTACAGTAAAAATATATAAATGGGTGCTAATAAATTATCTATTTTATTTATATGCATTTTTAGCAGGCGAATTAATTCTTTTCTTCCATACCCATT
Source organism: Chitinophagaceae bacterium (assembly GCA_031425715.1). GTDB lineage: Bacteria > Bacteroidota > Bacteroidia > Chitinophagales > Chitinophagaceae > Ferruginibacter. Next base: position 2,975 of record JANPJW010000363.1, read on the forward strand.
TATGCATTTGCCACGTGGCGCACGGACTTTAGTTATTTAGTTGCCGTTTTGAGCGAACGTTTGCTTTTTCCTGAATTCAATACACAATAAAAATTGTAAAAAAGCAAAAGAAGCTGCCCACCAACGGCAGCTTCTTTAAAAATTTTAATCAACAATTACCGCAGTTTCATTAAAGGAACGATTACCTTATCTTTTCCCTGGGTAATTTCTGCATAATACCAGCCTGAATAATAGTTGCCACCTAATTTAAGTGAACTATTTGGTTGTACGTTACTTCGCTGTTCTATTATCCTTCCGGTAATATCAATCACTTTTATAGACAGCAATTCCTTGCTTAAGCTTCTTAACACCAGTGTGAAAAAAGTTGAACTTGGATTTGGAATTACTTTGAAACTTAGTGGCCCATTCCCTGTTACAAGTCCTTCATTTGAAGGATCATTTGCTGCTGTTCCTGCTGTTACATATGTAATAGGTTCCACACAGTTAGAAGTACAGTTACCAAGAAAATCTCCATGGGCAAGGTGTTCCTGAACCGCTGATTCGGAAACACAAATTTTCACACAGGGTGTTTTGCTGTTGCCTGTTCTGTGACAAAGCGTAACTTTTGCATTGCCGCTGTTGCCGGCAAAGCATCGAACATCTTCTGCATACACCTTTGTTGTGCAGGTTTTAATACAACCATTTTTATCCGTTACCGTAATGGTGATATCAGCATTTTGCATCAGCGTTAAGGTAATTGTATAGGAGCCGTTTGCAGCTACATTTACAAGTGTAGATTTAGGTATTGCAGTTGCAAGGCCTGGAAAAGCAGGGCAGCTGGCATTGATTGTTGTTCCACCTGAAGCGACCCACTTTTCATCCCCTGCATCAGTGATAAAATTGCACTTTAGGGGCCTGTTCATTGTAATTGAAATTGTATAGGGTGCTGTTCCTCCGCTAACTGTGCCTTTAATAGCAGTTGTCTGGTCTCCGGTATACCCAAAGTATAAAGTGTTATTACTGTTAGCGCATACTACGCTGAGAGCATTTGACGGCTGTGTAATGGTTACAGCCTGCGTTTTCACACAAGCATTTGCATCGGTGATTGTAACTACATAATTACCTGCACTTAAACCGGTAGCAGTGGCACTTGTCCCTCCTGATGGCGACCATGAATACTGTAAGTTTCCTGTGCCGCCAGAAGCAGTGATAGCAGCACTACCGGTAGCTGCACCAAAACAGAGCACGTTTGTTTGAGTCGATACTGAAGAAGTGATGGGTGCCGGCTGACTCATGGTACCGCTAACGGTTGATGACGAACCTACAGCATCTGAAACGGTGAAGCTATAAGCTCCTGCCGATACAGTTTTAACACCTGTTCCAGTGTATGGACCTGTACCGCCCGTTGCATTAACAGTGACAGTACTGGTACTGCCATTGCAGGTAATCATTGCTGGGGTAGCTGTTGCTGTCAGTGGCGGTAAAACAGTTAGTAAGCCATTTATATACACGATGGAATAATTAGGAACACTACCCTGTAAGGTAAGGCCTGATGGCACGATCGTGTAGGTACCTTGTGGGAGATTGCCAGTACCTGCATTCACATTAGAACTGTTCAGCACGTTGAACGAAGGACCGCTTGCAACAACATTGCTGTCTGCATCTTCATACTGATAAACATACTTATCTGCTTTGTATACAGGTTGAGTACCATTTACACCGGCTACAGTATCCCTTGCTTTTACAAACAGTGTTTCCGGAACGATGTGCAGATTTCCTAAACCGTAGGTGATATCAAAGTTTTCATTTAATAAAACACCAGGGCCAATTAACCAGTTACCCACTTCGTATCCGGAGATCATATTCATGGATTCATAGCCGCTCAATGAATCAGCTTCATCTCCAAATACATCCAGTGAATCCACTATCAGCATTACGTTCTCGTTGGTTTCATCATTGAAAGTATTGCTGTTTACAGCAGCCTTGCCATTTACAGCAGCTTTACCATTCACCATTTGCTTACCGTTTACTGCAGCCTTACCATTTACAGCGGCTTTACCATTTACAGCGGCTTTACCGTTTACCGCCTGCTTGCCGTTTACCGCCTGCTTGCCATTGTATATTATTGCATTGGCAGAATCATCCTGGTAGTCGTATAAAGATTCCGGGGCTACAGGTATAAAATACGTGGTATCATAAGTAGTTCCATTCACCGCTGCTTTACCATTCACTGCCTGCTTGCCGTTTACTGCAGCTTTACCACTTGTCATAAAACTCATGTTGAGGAAATCTGCAGCAGTTAAGCCATTCACCGCTTGCTTGCCATTAATTAAGATAACAGAATTAGACATGGCAGATTGATGGGAAGAAACCAAAGAATCTAAAAATACAGATCGCTCTGCAGGAGCAATATTAGCTGCATCGTATACGTAATTAAATTTCATTGCTTTACCCCTTATCGATCTTCCATAAGTCAACGTGGTATCCCGGGGCGTAACGGCAATAGGCATTCTTTGAATGGTTAACAGTCCATCTACAAAGTTGTAATTATACAATGCAGATAATGCAACGGATGCAGGCAGCGTAAGATCTGTAACGGATGAAACTGCACGCCTGAAGTATAAGCCAATATTGCTTTTGCTGGTTGCCGATGAAACGTAGGTTACATTAGCGAGCCCAAGGTCTGAAAGTGTTAATCCTGTTGATGCTAACGGTACATCATTTACGCTCACCGCAATCGAATATGCAGGAATCGCTTCGCCAAACTTTTTCGTCGCACTGTTCACCGTTACAGTTACATTGGCTGGCATTGTTCCGTGGAAATACAAGGAATCACTTTTGCCTCCATCTAAATTATTGGTAGTAATACCGGGGTTATAAATTACCAATGGAGGATTACCAACAAATGGAGGAATAGCGGCTGTGAGTTGTTTTCCATTATTGGTAACTACAGCAGGTATGGTATCGTACCGGAAAATTACTTTTGCATTGTTGTCAAAAAATTCTCCGTTGATGATAATGTCTACAGGATCTACACCGGGTGTGTAGGCAGAGTCCTGCAATCGCATGCTATCTACCAAAGGAAAAGAATTAGAGAATTTTTTTAATGCTGCATCTGCTTGTATAAATCCATATCCAGAGTTTACATCATAGCCAGGAGTATCCATATCAATGGCACTTGTTTGCAACAAGGTTTTAATTTGTGCACCTGTAAATGATTCGCCGGCAAAATATCTTTTCTTTGCCTCCATCAGCAAAGCGGCTACTGCTGCAGCATGCGGTGCAGCGGCAGAAGTACCAAAGAAATTGGGGAATGGGTCGTTATCAATATTTACACCACCAAAATTGACGGTGGTGTTCACGCCGTTTGGTGCGGTGATGTCTGGCTTAAACCTGTCATTACCATTTACTAAAGTACCGCCTCTTGATGAGAAAGATGCCACCGTAGGAGCATTGCCGTACTCAGGTGTATTTGTATACAATACTGCACCTACAGTAATGGCACCCGCTGCATTAGCTTGTGCAAGTACCGTACTTGTACCTTGAGTGTTGTTTTTGATAGTGCCTTCGCCTCTAAAAATAACATACTTAAAACGTACGTCCCCGGTACCACTTTTCCTTGTAACAATAATTCTTGCATCTACATCTGCCAAAACTACAAATGGACATACTTCAAATGGATCGCCAAATAAATTATTTCTATTAAAACCAAATTTTCTACCGCCAAATTGATCTACCAAATAAATATCCAAATCGTTTAATGCACCCAGAGCATCTTTGTCGGAATAAAATTTATCGTCCCATTGTAGCGTTATGGTGTATGTACCTTTTGTAAGCGAAATATCTTGATAAACGCTCCCTCCGCCAAAATCGTGCGCAGCACCTACATACCCTGTTGGTGCTGTAATGGGAGCAAAAATTCCTTCATAAGATTTGTTGCCAAAATTACCTGCAGAGGTAAAATAACTTACACCACTTGCAGTAACTTCATCTACCGCTTTTGCAATTACACCATCACTAAAGAACGGTTCTGTTATATACGTGATATCATCTACTATTACATTACAGCCAGAATCTCTCAGTGCTAAAATACCTTCTGCAAAGTTACTGGCACTTATAAAGCCGCTGCGGAAATATAAGGCAGCATCAGGCGCTACATCATGCACAATTTGCAGCATTGCACGTCCTTCGTCTGTGGCCCTGCCATAAGGATATTCTTCTACAACTTTTACGGGTATCGTATAAACAGGATTTTGAGTGCCGGGCAAATCACCATTAACTACATCTACTTGCGCAGGGTCACCAAACTTGGTGTTATAGCTGTCAGACATGACACCTATTTTAATATCTTTTCCAGAAATCTTCCAGGCTTCTTTGGCCCTGTCGCTTCGCATGGCTTTATCGCCCTGCGTAACAGTTAAACCTAAATGGCTCGATGCAATAGGCGTAAAGTAAGGGCGTACATAT
>JANPJW010000364.1:0-3257 GCA_031425715.1 Chitinophagaceae bacterium
TTACTCTTTGTGGATGATGACGAAAGCAGAAACCAGTGACCCAAGGGTGAAATGGAAGATGAGTTTTAGTGGGAGGAGTTGATTGGTTGATTAGTTGATTGGTTGATGGTGAATGGTCAATGGTGAATGAGTCAATGCTTGCCCCGACAGCATGTAGGGGGTCAATAAGTCAATAGTCAATCTGGAATCCATAGGAATTTAAAACAGTTTCGAATTTAACTAACGTTAAACCTTAAACGTTAAACCCTTAAACCTTTAGATAATGAAATTTTTTGTTTCTCTTCTTTTGATAGCCTTGCTAAGTTTTGCTGCCTGTCTGTACCTGCCCTGGTGGAGTATTGCAGTAGTTTCCTTTCTTGTGGTAGCATTGATTCCTCAAAGTCCAGGCAGAGCTTTTCTCTGCGGTTTCCTGGCCATCGCACTACTCTGGGGCATGCTTAGTTTTTTAAAGAGCAGCCAGAACGAACATTTGCTGGCGCACAAAGTTTCTTTGATCATTCTTAAGATGGACAGCCCTGCATTTTTAATATTAGCCACTGCCTTTTTGGGAGCGCTTGTGGCAGGCTTTGCTGCTCTAACTGCTTCATTTATTAGGAAGGGAAAATAGAAATGCAGTACTGGCTGACTAACAGTCCCGCCGAAAACCCGATGCTAATTGTTTAGCATGCGCTATGAAAGAACTGTCAGTTTATTAACCGACATAGCATCTTTGTTGGAAGGCAATGTGTTTCACACAAAGACCACAAAGAAGGACCAAGGCCACTAAGAATCTAGATTATGCTGCATCGTTGTTTCTTTGCCTTCTTTGTTTCGTTGTGTGAAATTCTTTTGAGCTATTCTATACTCAATAATAAGGTGTCTGGTTATTTCGACCATTCCTATCTTTTCTCAAAATCGGACTATACAGCATCATTACTTCTTTGCCTCCTTGGTTTGGTTGTGTGAAATTGTTTTATCCCTCTGTAGGTTCTCCGGTTGTTTAAGGCCTTTCACCATCCTCCATTTCAAAAAACTGCCTATTTATATCTTTACTAACAGTTATGCTCTTAATTTCGTCGGGAACCTAACTGTGTTATGAAATTTCTCCTACTTCCCCTTTTATGCTTTAGTTGCATACATGCATTTTCTCAAAAGCTTTATGGCACGGTGTTTACCGAAACCGGCGACCTGTTACCATTTTCATCGATCGTGGTAAAAGGTAGTTCCAAAGGTGCGAGTGCAAATGATAAGGCAAAATTTTCCTTCTCGCTGCCTAATGGAAGTTATACCATCGTTTGCCAGCACATTGGTTACAACTCGGAGGAGAAGAAAATTGTGGTGGATGGAGATACTGAAGTAAGTTTTTTACTCAAGTCCCAGCAGTTAGTGATGACGGAAGTGGTGGTCAAAAGCGGTGGCGAAGATCCAGCCTACGAAATTATCAGGCAGGCCATCAAAAAACGGAACTATTACAGCAAGCAGGTGAACGCTTTTGAAGTTGACCTTTACACCAAGGATCTTATCAAACTTCGCAATCTCCCCAAAAAAATCTTCGGGCAAAAAATTCCGGATGGAGATAGGAAGGAGATGGGCCTGGATTCTGCCGGCCAAGGCATCATCTATCTCTCCGAATCTATTGCCAAAATATCTACACAGCTCCCCGATAAATCTAAAATGGAAGTAAGCAGCAGCCGGGTAAGCGGTAGCGGCGGCTTTGGGTTTACCTTTCCTGCATTCATCAGTTTGTATACCAACAATGTAAAAGTATTTACCGACCGTATCAATCCCCGTGGCTTCATATCGCCTATTTCGGACGGCGCCATCGGGTTTTATAAGTTTAAATTCCTCGGTACATTTTGGGAGGATGGAAAAGCCGTCAACAGTATTCGGGTAACCCCACGCCGCAGTTATGAACCTTTGTTTACCGGCATCATCAACATAACCGATGACGACTGGCGTATTTTTAGTTTTGATTTGCAGCTCACTAAAACTGCTCAGCTGGAATTGCTGGATACCCTGCGTATTACGCAACTACACGTACCCGTAAGTAAAGATGTATGGCGGGTTAAAAATCAACTCTTGTTTTTTAACTTCAAGATGTTTGGCATAGATGCTATTGGTAATTTCCTGAATGTGTACAGCAACTACAACATAGAGCCGGTTTTTAAAAAGGACTTCTTCAACAATATTGTGATACGCTACGACACTGCGGTGAATAAGCGAAGCCGGGAGTTTTGGGATACTACCCGCCCGGTGCCGCTGGAGGTAGAAGAAAGCCTGAACTATAAAGTGAAAGACAGTATTTATGATGCGCAAAAAGATTCAGCCTTCAGCCCCCGCACCATAGATTCGTTGAATAAAAGCAGGCCTCCTCTCAAGCCTTATAAAGTTTTATGGTCTTCGCTAAACCGAACCAAATACCGCAGCAAAGGCAACATCAATTGGGGGGTATCTTCATTGATACCTAATATGGAGTACAACCCGGCCGAGGGCGTTGTTCTGAATGTGGGAGGTTTTATAAATACATACATAAGGAAATGGAAAACTAATTTTTCCTTTCAGCCAAATTTGCGTTACGGCTTTAGCAACACTCACCTAAACGCCTGGGCTAACCTGCAATTTAGAACCAGAGATGCCGATGCAAGCAATAAAATAAAAAGATACAGTTGGAATTTTGCCGGGGGCAAACGAGTATCCCAATTCAACAAAGACAGCAGGCAGCTCACACTTGCAAATACGATCAGTACGCTTTTTTACGGTAACAACTTTATGAAAACCTATGAGAACTATTTTGGAAGTGTGACCTATCAAAAACGCTATGAGAGTGGTTTAAGCCTTACCGTAAATGGATTGTATGAAGACAGAATTCCGCTGAACAATACAAGCAACTTCACGATTTATAAAAATGACAGTATTAGAATTACGCCCAATTATCCTGACGAAAAAATATCGGCTCAGTTCGAGCCCCACCAGGCAGCTCTTGTAACGGCCATCATTAGCTTTAAGCCAGGCCAACGTTACATCCAGCTGCCTTACAGTAAAATTGCCATAGGCTCAAAGTACCCCACTTTTACCTTCGCTTACACCAAGGGTATCGCCGGCCTTGCGGGCAGCGATGTAGATTTTGATAAATGGAAATTTTCTATAAAAGACGACAGGAATCTTCGTTTGGCAGGTTTGTTCAAATACCACCTGGGGGTGGGTGGGTTCTTAAACAATAAAAAAGTATACATCCAGGACTATCAGCATTTCAATGGAAACCGTTCGGTGGCAGCCAG
>JANPJW010000365.1:0-6236 GCA_031425715.1 Chitinophagaceae bacterium
GGCCTGGAATGCTGTTGCTACAGATTCCATATCTGTAGTGGTGAATGCAAAAAGCCAGGACACGCTTTTTACCCTAAAACGATTAGAAGAACAGTTAAGGGGAAAGATAAATAGAAGCCAGGTAATTGTTTTCGATGGCCTGAATGCTACCAGTACCGTTCGTTTTGTGGTAGATTCTGTTCTCAAAGGAGAAAAATTTGACACATCTGTGGTAAAGGCAGCTCCCTCCAGCAGAGAGGTGCTTGACTATGTTGCAGCAAATGAAAATGCAATCGGTTTGGTTGGGATAAACTGGATAGGTAACCCGGAAATTGCGGAACAGGTGGAGATGTTAAAAAAAGTCAAGATTGCCTACGTGAATTGCATCCTTTGTGCAGATACTCCGTATGTAAAGCCAATGCAACAAAGCATTGTTACGAGGAGATACCCCTTGGTACGGGGTTTGTATTATGTGAACAAGGAAAATTACAACGGCCTCGGTACAGGCTTTGTAAATTTTCTAAAGAATGAAAGAGGCCAATTGATTTTTAAGAGAGCCTACCTTGGAACAGTCATGCAACTGGAAGTGAGAAATGTGAAGTTGAACGAAAAATTACCAAATAAATAGTTTCAGTCTTTAACGATTCCTTATAAATTTTTATATCATTGCAACAGTCAAACTACAAATTGAAAAATATGAGAAGAACAATTACAACAGGCATATTTCTTTTAGCCTCCATTCTTTTTGCCGGTGCCAGCATGGCGCAAACTGTAGATGAGGGTAAGAAATTTATGTACTACGAAAGATTTAAAAGTGCAAAAGAGGTTTTTCAAAAACTTGTAGCGGCTAATCCTGCCAACGAAGAGGCAACTTATTGGTTAGGCCAGGCAGAAATCGGGTTAGAAAATGTGCCTGCGGCCAAGGCATTGTACCAGGCAAAACTTTCTGCTATGCCAAACAGTCCCCTCGTTTTAGCCGGTATGGGTCATGTAGAATTGATTGAAGGTAAAACACAAGACGCACGCAGTCGCTTTGAAACTGCCATCTCTCTTAGTGGTGGTAAAAGCATACCAGTACTGAACGCCGTTGGTTTTGCCAATGCAAATCCTGATAGTAAAAACGGTGATGCATCTTACGCCATTGCTAAGCTGAAACAGGCTACTACCATCAAAAAATTTAACGATCCCGAAGTGTATGCAAACCTTGGTGATGCATACCGCAAGTTTGCAGACGGTGGCAACGCCGTATTAAGTTATCAATCTGCACTCGCTATAGACCCTAAATATGCCAGGGCCATATATAGAACAGGAAGGGTTTATCAAACTCAGGGCGCCGCCCAGGAAGCCCTTTTTATGAAATACTATAATGAGGCCATCGAAAAGGACCCTGCCTACGCACCAGTTTATGGTACACTGTTTCAGTATTATTATGAAACCAACGTACCTCGTAGTGCTGAATACCTTGATAAGTTACTGGCTAACTCCGATGACGACCCGAAGGCTTGTTCCTACAAGGCTTCTATAAAATATGCACAGGGCTTGTTTAGCGAGGCAGTTGCAAAAGCAGACGAATGTATTGCAGCAGAGGGAGCAAATCCTTACATCAACCTGTTTAAAATAAGGGCTTTTGCTTACAACAGGCTCAAGGATTCCATTAATGCAAAAGCAAGCTTCGAGGAATATTTCAAACGCCAGGCTCCTGACAAAATCGAGGGTGGGGACTATTCTGCCTATGCAGCATTGCTCTTGCAGTTTCCGGGCAACGAAACAAAGGTGGGAGAGTTGGTAAACAAAGCAATTGCTTTGGATAGCGTAGAGGCAAACAAAGTTTCCTATCTTAAATCCCTGGCAGCGGCTTATGATGCCCAGAAGAAATTTAAAGAATCAGCAGATTGGTATAACAAAGTTTTATATGTAAAGTCAAATTTCACCAATGTTGATTTGTACAATGCCGGTTACGCTTACTACAGGGCAAGCGTATATGATTCATCGAGTGTTATCTTTCAAAAGTATATAGATAAATATCCTGCTGATATTTTTGGTCACTACATGATGGGCAATATTAGTGCAGCGATAGACTCTACCAGCGAGAAAGGTTTAGCAGTGCCTTTTTACAAAAAGGTCATAGAAATAGCCGAGTTGGATCTTACTAAGCCTGCGGCAAAAACAAGATTGATCACTGCGTACAAATATTTTATCGGGTATGAGTACAACGTTAATAAAGATCAGGCCGCAGCCCTCGCTTATGTAGAAAAGGCTCTGGCAGTAGACCCTGCAGATGCACAGCTGATAAACTTTAAAGAGGTAATCAGCAAGAATGATCCCCGTAAGCAAGCTGCTGCACCACGCACCAAGCCTGCCGCTGCACCTAAAAAGTAATTTAGGACTTACAAACAAATAACTAAAAAGCCTGTTATGACAATAACAGGCTTTTTACATTACATTATTTCAAGGTTTCTCTATTGTATATTAGGTTGGCTGCCTTACTTTTGCCATTCTAACTTTTTAAGCATTATTCTATGCAATTCTTTTTATTACAGGCCGGGTCCGTGAACAGTGCGAGTAATTACCTGCCCATTGCCCTTCAATTAATGTTTGCTGTAGGCCTGGTTGCACTGATCATCGTGGGTTCCAGCTTCCTGGGACCCAAAAGAAAAACTTCAGACAAGCTTCAAAATTTCGAAAGTGGGATCGACATCAGCGGAAATGCCCGCCAGCCCATTGCTATCAAATATTTCCTCGTTGCCATCCTGTTTGTACTGTTTGATGTAGAAGTAATCTTCTTCTATCCTTATGCTGTAAATTTTAGAGCACTTGGCTGGGATGGTTTTAAAGCTGTGGTTTTGTTTGTCGGCCTGTTTTTAACTGGCTTCATCTATATATTTAAAAAAGGTGCCCTTAAGTGGGAGGAATAAACAATTTGGAAATTAATCGATTTGGAAATTTGATAATGAGGAAGTCCTTGAACTCATCAGGAAGATCATCGTCAAATCGTCAAATTATCAAATTATCACATTATCAAATTTGATCTATGTCTCGTCCGGTACAATATAACACAACAGTAAAGTTTGAGGGAATTCCCGAAGGCTACATGGGTGAGGGTTTTATGGCCAGCAACATGGAAAAGATCGTTGGTCTTGCCCGAAAAAACTCTATCTGGCCACTTCCTTTTGCTACCAGCTGCTGCGGAATTGAATTTATGGCTACTGCGGCAAGTCATTATGATCTTGCCCGTTTTGGGGCAGAGCGTATGAGTTTTTCACCAAGGCAGTGCGATGTGTTGCTTGTAATGGGCACCATTTCCAAAAAAATGGGTCCGGTACTGCGCCAGGTTTACCTGCAAATGGCAGAGCCACGCTGGGTAATAGCCGTGGGAGCTTGTGCAAGCAGCGGTGGTATTTTTGATACTTACTCTGTTTTGCAGGGCATAGACCAGGTAATACCAGTAGATGTATATGTGCCTGGATGCCCGCCAAGACCAGAAGCAATGCTGGATGGTTTTATGAAAGTGCAGGAACTGGTGCATAACGAAAGTTTAAGACGAAGACACAGCAATCAGTACAGGGATCTGCTGGCAGAATACGGAATACAATAAATGCCGGGTGCCTTCACCCAAAAAACCAAACACTATTTAATTTATTTTCACGTCCTTAAAGGGCCCGGGATCAAAAGCCGAAAGCTTTATGTCAATTTCTAACGAAACAATAAAAGCAAGCCTCATCGAAAAATTTGGGGAGCAACTCACAGACTGGCAAGAGCCATACGGAATGCTCACTTTTACTGCCCCCAAAGACATGAACCTTAAAGTGCTTCAATATTTGTTTGACGACGAAATTCTCCGGTTCAGATTTTTGACCGATCTGCAAGCGGTTCATTACCCCGATAACACCGGCGCAGAACTCGCCGTAGTGTACCACCTGCACAATTTGCAAGACAATATTCGCATCAGGCTGAAAGTTTTTACAGACATCAAAACCCCTGATGTATTTAGTGCTACTGCATTATACCAATCGGCCAATTTTATGGAAAGAGAAACCTATGACTTTTACGGTGTAAATTTCACAGGCCACCCTAATCTTATCCGGATATTAAATGTAGATGAAATGGATTATTTTCCTATGAGAAAGGAGTTTCCATTGGAGGATCAAACGAGGGTAGACAAAGACGATGAAATGTTTGGACGCTAAGTGGCGACGGACATTTACCAATAAATTGAGCGCAACCATTTTAATTAATACAATTAAATTCTCCTCTTTGGAGAAATGGCATGACAGATACATCACATATTTTATTACCCGAGGGTTCCATTGAAAAGCAAACTACTACGCTTAACCTGGGCCCGACCCATCCAGCCACCCATGGCGTGTTTCAGAACATCCTGGAAATGGATGGCGAACGTATTTTGAAAGCTACTTCCACGGTAGGTTATATTCACCGTGCTTTTGAAAAAATTGCAGAACGCAGACCGCTTTACCAGATAACACCCCTTACAGACAGGCTAAACTATTGCTCCTCCCCGCTTAACAATATGGGTTGGCATTTAACCTGCGAAAAACTTCTTGGAGTAAAAATTCCGAAGAGGGTGGAGTACCTGCGAATTATCATCATGGAGCTGGCAAGGATTTCCGATCACCTTATCTGCAACTCCATTGTAGGAGTAGATAGTGGCGCTTACACCGGCTTTCTCTACGTTATGCAATTCAGGGAACTGATTTATGAAATTTATGAAGAAGTGTGCGGCTCCCGCCTCACCACCAATATTGGCCGTATTGGCGGTTTTGAAAGAAACTTTACCAATACAGCATTCGAGAAATTAGAGAAATTCCTGGATCCAAAGAAAGGTTACCCGGCACAGTTAAAAGAATTTGAAAACCTGTTTAACCGCAACCGGATTTTCATGGATCGCACCATTGGGTGCGGTGCAATATCGGCAGACCGGGCATTGAATTATGGCTTTACGGGTCCAAACCTACGTGCAGCCGGCGTAGACTACGATGTGAGGGTACACACCCCATATAGCAGTTATGAAGATTTCGATTTCACGATACCTGTGGGTAAAACGGGAGATTGCTACGACAGATTCCTTGTGAGAAACGAAGAAATGTGGCAGAGCCTTAGCATTATTCAACAGGCTTACAATAAAGTGAAAGAGTTTAAAGGAGCTGAAGCAGAGGTATTCCATGCCGACTCTCCCGCCTATTATTTGCCGGAGAAGAAGGACGTGTACACCAAAATGGAAGCTTTGATCTATCACTTTAAAATTGTGATGGGTGAAACCGAAATGCCGGTGGGCGAGGTGTATAGTTCCATTGAAGCAGGCAATGGTGAGCTTGGTTTCTACCTTATCAGCGATGGGGGAAGAACTCCTTACAGGCTTCACTTCCGCAGGCCTTGTTTTATTTATTACCAGGCCTATCCGGAATTGATTAAAGGCGGCATGTTGAGTGACGCCATCATAACCATGAGTAGCTTGAATTTGATAGCAGGAGAATTGGATGCGTAAATCCCCTGTCACCTAAAGGGGAACTTAGGTTGAAATAATGTTGGATTTTTTGTTAGTTCTTTTAATGATGGATTGTTTTGTGATACCGGCAACTGTTTTTTATAGCATCATCGTTGCGTCGCAATACTTTCATCGGCATACCAATGTGGAACTTTTATATAAGCGTAGATTGATAAATTATAATAAATGGAAATTGTTTTTTCTTCTGATAAATTAAATAAAGTAACGGAGATCATTAGCCGTTATCCCCAGGGCAAACAAAAAAGTGCTTTGCTGCCTGTATTACATATGGCTCAAAACGAATTTGGTGGCTGGCTGGATGTGCCCGTGATGGATTATGTGGCCACACTTTTGGATATTGAGCCTATTGAAGTTTATGAGGTAGCCAGCTTTTACAGCATGTACAATTTAAAACCAGTGGGAAAACATTTGTTTGAAGTGTGCCAAACGGGTCCTTGTATGCTGAATGGTAGCGACGATATAATAGATTACATCAAACAAAAATTGAACATTAAAGTGGGTGAAACCACTACCGACGGAATGTTTACTTTAAAAACGGTAGAGTGCCTGGGCGCTTGTGGCTATGCACCCATTATGCAGTATGGAAAAACATACAGGGAGCATTTAACCAAAGAAAGAGTGGATGGAATTATCGAGGAATGCAGGGCCAAATCAAATTAATGGGAATAACATCTGCCATATTAAAAGTGAGAGAACACCGCAAATCGGAGAAATTTACCGAGGTAAATTTTTT
>JANPJW010000366.1:0-4892 GCA_031425715.1 Chitinophagaceae bacterium
GGCAAAGGCAAGCTTTCTTTTTCCATCAGGTCAATAATATCTATCAGGCCCGGTAGTGTAAGAAATGGGTTTCGGCTGGTTTCGTCTTTTATAAAATCAAACAATGCCGTAAGCAATTGCATAAGGGCTATTTTCTCATCCGCCTTCATGATGTAGGTAAGTACTCCTGCCTTTTGAATGATATTTTCAAACAATTGCTGCAAGGTCACATTACTCACATCGCTTATCAATTGCTCTATAACAGTACTCAGGTTTTGCAGGTTGGTTGGTATGCCTTTGTCAAAAAGATCACGGGCGGGAGCTTTGGCCCGTTCGTGTAGCAGCCGGCGGATAGAAGTAGGATCTCCTCCAAAGCGTTTGCTGTTAGCCTCCACCGTTAGTTTTGCAATCTCAATAGCCGGCACTTCATAAAAGTCGTAATGCAAAATTTCAAAAAGCAATTCATCACCACCATATGGTATGTCGTGTTCTGCATTCAGGTAGCGTAAAAGCTGAATGATCTTCTTGGTAAAAGGTTGTACCAGCAGGTTTACATCCCGCTTGCTATATACGGGTATGCCTTTCAGCCGAAAGTATCCTGCAAGGGCCTCTCCATATTTATTCTCTTTGTAAATCACTGCTATGCGGCCGGGAGCTACACCTTGCTCCAGCAGCTCAAATACCTGCTTGCAGATGTGAGCCATCTCGTGGCTTACCGAATTGTATTCTATAATACGTGGTAAATGTGTAAGCTGGCTCAGGCGGCTATTACTGCTCAATAGATCTTTACTCAAACCGGGTATTTGTGATACAAGTCTTTCTTTATTTCGGTTGATGAGCGATTTTGAATAATCTAATATTTGTTGAGTGCTACGGTAGTTGTTGGTGAGCACCACGGTCTTTAAGTCTTTGCTGTATTGGTTAGCAAACTCCAGCATATTTTCTACGTTGGCTCCCTGAAAGCGGTAAATACTTTGGTCATCATCTCCCACAACAAATACATTGGGCATCTCCCAAAAGTTGATGAGCAATTGTACAAGGCGGTTCTGCGTTCCACTCGTATCCTGGAACTCATCTACCAATATATAATGAAATCTTTCCTGGTAATTAGCGAGCACATTTTTATTTTCTTCAAATACTTTAATCACCCAGTTGATCATATCATCAAAATCGTAGCGGTTGTGCTGGCGCATCAGTTGTTGATATTTTTCAAACTCCTTTACTGCTGCCCGCAGTTTTTCGATGCGTTGTTGTTCTTCTTCCAGCTTTTCCTGCTTTACATCACCAGCATTAAATTGTTTGTATTTTCTTTTATACACATACTCGTCTCTGGTAAGCAGCGATTGCAGGTATTCTTCAATTTTTTCATCAATCACTTCCGGTGTCCAGCCTTCTCTTTTCATGGTAGAAAAAAGATTGCGCAGGTTGTTGATCTCAAAGTATACATCGCCCCTGTACCTTTTTAGTGGGTTGTCTTTTGCAAACTGGTCAATCAGTTTCTTAAACAGCTGTATGTTTTCCAGTTCCGAAATAGGATCGAGCGTATTTTTCTCAAACAACGAAAGATTGTCCTGAATTACATCGTTGCAAAAAGCATGAAAAGTATAGATGTTTACTTTGTACGCATCGGCGCCAATGAACTGTTGCAGCCGGCGGCGCATGGCTATAGCTCCGGCATCTGTATAGGTGAGGCATAAAATATTTTCCGGCTGGGCATCCGTATCCAATAAAATTTTTCCGATCCGTGCAGCCAGTATCTGTGTTTTGCCGGTGCCTGGCCCGGCTATCACCATTACCGGCCCTTCAATAGTATCTACAGCAATGCGCTGCTGTGGGTTGAGTTGGTTGTAGGCTTCATTGAATTTATTTTGAAGGGTTGCTTTATATGAGTGCATATATTATAATAAAATTTTGTATGACTTAGGATTAACAGGGTGGCTTAAGCCTTCAACCATTCAATGCCCTTACCGGCATATATTGAGTAGCGTTAAAGGTACATTAGCAACTATACATAAAACAAAAAGCTTTGTTTGTTGTTATACGAGGATAAACATAACCATGAGTAAAGTATATAGCTTAAAAACAGTACAGTTCCTGCCAATCTCATTAGAGGCAGCCTGGGATTTTTTTAGCAGCCCTGCCAACCTAAAGGAAATAACCCCCGATAATCTGGGTTTCAACATAGTTTCAAGACATCATGGAGATAAAATGTATCCCGGTCAGATTATTGAATATACCGTGCGCCCGGTGTTAGGTATCCCATTGTATTGGATGACGGAAATAACACATGTAGAAGATCTGAAATTTTTTGTGGATGAACAGCGCTTTGGTCCCTATAGCCTTTGGCACCACCAACATCACTTTAAAGAAGTACCCGGTGGAGTGGAGATGACAGACATTGTGCATTACAAATTGCCGTTCTGGTTTTTGGGAGATATTGCTAATGCCCTGTTTGTAAAAAGCCAGTTAAAGGAAATTTTTGACTACCGTTTTGCGGCAGTCAATAAAATGTACAATATTCCTGTGGCTTCAAAATCAACACAAAAAGAAGCGATTGAAAAACTGGTAGGATAGACCGAATAACGGTCACAACCCCGCAACTACAAGAAATCATTTATCCCCATGCAAAAAGCCATCTTCAAACGATGGCTTTTTTCTTTTTCGATAATCCTCCCCCCTTGGGGGAGCTAGAGGGGGCTCTCATTTTACCCCGGCATCCTCGTTATATATTTTTCAATTTGTTTGATTTGATCTACAATTTGCGGGGTGGTAGGTTTAAAACTTTTTGCTTTCTTAAAATATTCTTTGGCTACCCTGAACTCCCTTTTATTCATCATTATTGAACAAAGCTGCAGGTAAGCGGCAGCGTTGTTTTCGTTGTCTGGTAAGCCAGCCCTGATGGCCTGCCGAATGTAAGATTCTCCCTCTTTCATGTTGCCTTTTTGCATTGCCAGCATACCGAGTTGCAGTTTATTAGGCCCCTCTGCTTGCTTGGTGAGTGCGCCGCCGCCCAGGGAGAGGCTCTTCTTCATGTGTTTTTCGGCTTCGTCAAAATTTTGATCTACCATGGCTAAGTTGCCTTTCAGTGTAAAATATACAGAGCGCATGGGTTTAATAAGCAGGCCTGGAAACATGATGCCATCTACCACTTTTTTAGCTCCTTCCATATCGCCACTTTCCATGTAAGATTGTACCAACCGCATAGGGCCCAACAAAAAATGCCCAACAATTAAAATGGCTGCTACCAAATACAATATAAACGAAGGCCAAAAGCTTGTTTGATAATTTACAAAAATTGCCAGGGCAAGTAACACTATACCCAGCCACAAACGGTATTTAATAATAATGTTCATCCACTTCATACAAAAAAATTAGGGCGCAAAGATAAGGAGAGTTATGCTGGCATAAACATGCTACTGTTTGTGCAAAAGAAACCTAACAGCCCGGTAGCCAACCCATCTGATTTAAGCATACTATCTTCATTTTTATAGATCATAATGCTGAACTTGGAAGTAAATTTGCACATCGCTCTCTTTTAAAATATGACTTATGTATACTGCCCGCAATTTATCTTTCAAGTTTGTACTAAGTTTTGCATGGAAGCCCCTACTAATTTTCTTTTGTTACTCCGGTATCGTTGTAAGTCTTTATGAATTTGCCGGAATGCGTTTCCTGGCTTTGCCATTTACCCCTATAGGCCTGGTGGGTACCGCGGTAGCTTTCTACGTAGGGTTTAAAAATAACTCTTCCTACGAGCGACTTTGGGAAGCCCGTAAAATTTGGGGATCTATTGTGAATTTAAGCAGAAGTTTTGCGGTTTACCTGCTGGACTATCCACAGCCAAGTGAAACCCTGAGCTTAAAAGAATTGCGGGAACACCAGGAAATTCTTGTTCACCGTCAACTGGCATATATCAATGCATTGCGCATACAATTGCGGCAGCGGCAGATTTGGGAAATAAAGGATGATCCATTTACCAATATTGTGAAGGAACAAACCGGTTTTGTAACCCAAAACCTGCTGCAAGAAATCAAGCATTTTCTGCACGATGATGAGGCTGAGAAGCTGAATGATAAACACAATACTGCTACACATATTTTGCACAAGCAAAGTGAGCATATTAACTACCTGGCCTCTATAGGCTGCCTGGATAACTATAAGCAGGTGGAACTGGGCAGGATGATTGCCATGTACTACGACCAACAGGGGGCCTGCGAGCGTATTAAAACCTATCCTTTTCCCCGGCAGTATGCGCATTTTAGCGAAGCGTTTGTTTGGATGCTGGCTATGATATTGCCCTTTGGTTTGCTGGGTGAGCTTACAAAATTTGGCGGTCCCATCGTATGGATGGTAATCCCCATGAGCGTGGTAGTTTCCTGGTTGTTTTATGTGATGGAATTGATAGGCGACCGAAGTGAGAATCCTTTTGAAAATGCCGTGAACGACATCCCAATGTCTGCCATTTGCCGCACCATAGAAATTGATTTGCGGGAAATGCTTAATGAAAAAGAAATTCCTGCCCGCCTTCGTCCTGAAAAGAATATACTCATGTAAAGCAAGATGACCGTTTAAAAAACTGCCCATCCATGAGTAAACGTTTACAGAAAGCCTTACTTTTGCCGTCCTGAAATCTCTGGTCCCGTAGTTCAATGCCCGCCCGGCTGACGCCAGTCGGACGGGGATATCCCGCAGGTGCGGGACTAAACTTTAGATTCAGAGCCGACAGCTGATAAATTAAGTAAATTATACAGGACTGGTCCCGTAGTTCAATGGATAGAATAGATGTTTCCTAAACTTTAGATCCAAGTTCGATTCTTGGCGGGACCACTAAAGTAAAATGAATTGCCTTGTAAGATTATACTTACAAGGCAACTTTGATCTTAGGGGATAAAACATAGGATGATTATTTTTTA
>JANPJW010000367.1:0-15097 GCA_031425715.1 Chitinophagaceae bacterium
CACGGAGGCGCGACGCGGTCTCCGGCTTGGAGCGCCAGATCGGTTGAAGGCAGGCGAGCACGTCGTCAGTCCCGATCGTGTCGATGCGCTTGCCCGCGATCGGGGCGCAATAGTCCGTCAGGGTTTGCTGCCACTGGACATCGTCGAAAAACTGGTTAGGGGTATTTACGCCGCCCGTTTGTGTTACATTCTTTACGGAGGCATGCAACCAATATCTTCCTCCTGGTGCTGTTACTTTTCCGTTTTCTATTTTACGCTGCCAACTTTTACCACCAGGCTGGCTGGTGTTGGTAAATGTATGCGTACCTTCTCTTTTAAAATAATTTACATAATAGTTTTCAAAAGTCATTACAGCAGTGCTGCCACTGCGGCGGAGCGAATCTGAAACTACAATGCGGATGGTACCGCTGCGCTTAATACCCCTGGGGTTGGTGCAGGTTGAATCGAACCTGATTAAAATAGTTTTTGGAAAACCAGTTTGAGGTGTAACTGAAACAGTAGCGCAGGCCAGGAAATTATTGCTTTCAATAACAGGAGCAAAATTTCCCAAAAGGTTTTTCTCTTCGGCGGCTTCCATTAAAACGTCGTTGTCATCTTCTGCCATAAAGTTGGTGGTGGCATCGTCTGTGGTCAATTCGAATGTAGATTCAATTTCGGCTTCAGTAGCGGTAGGTGTGGTTTCTTTTTTACAAGAACTAGTTACCATTAAAAGAGCCATTGTTGCGGTGAGTAAGAGGTTTGAAGGTTTCATAATTTTATAATTTTATTTTGTTAATCTATGACGAGGGCCCAATGATTTCGTTTAATTGGTTTTAAGAATTATTTTTACGCCATGTTTTACCTGGTAAAAACGCCTGAATGGGTTAAAAAAGTATTCAAAAACCGAATTTGGGACATACCTACAACCCAAAAGATTATTTACCTCAGTTTTGATGATGGCCCTCACCCCGACCAAACTGTGTTTGTATTAGATGAGTTAAAAAAATATAATGCCAAGGCTACTTTTTTCTGTATAGGCAAGAATGTACAGGCCTACCCCAACGTTTACCAAAGAATTGTGGACGAAGGCCATGCAGTTGGTAATCATACTTTTGATCACCTTAAGGCAAATAAAACGCAAGACAAGGTTTACCTACAAAATGTTCTACAGGCTAAGCAGTACATTGATAGTAAATTGTTTAGGCCGCCTTACGGGAGAGTGTCCGGGTTTATTGTAAAACAACTCAGAACCCCGGCTTACCAATTAAATACTGTAATGTGGACGGTGCTTAGTGGTGATTTTGACGTGGCACTTACCGGAGAGCAATGTCTGCAAAATGTGCTGCTCAATACTGGCCCGGGAAGCATAGTTGTATTTCATGATAGTGAGAAGGCTAGTGCCAGGATGCGTTTTGCACTGCCAAAGCTGTTAGAATTTTTTGCCGGGAAGGGCTTTGAATTCAAAGCCATTCGCTTGATTGAAGACAAAAAAAATGGGCCTGGGTAGAAACCCTGGCCCGTTTTTAATCCGTACCCTATGAAAACTCCTGCCAAGGTACGGTGAAGATTTCTAAAGTGCAAAATTATTTTTAAATTATTTTTTAAGCTTTTTTCGAGCCGTTTCTGACGGTTTCAAGAGGCCACCCATTAACCATGATAGACACACACTGCCATTTGTATGCGGAAGAATTTGACAATGACATCGCCCAGGTAATAGAAAGAGCCGTTGCTACAGGCGTTGATAAATTTTATTTACCAGCAATAGACAGTAGTACGCATACAAGGATGCTAGCCCTTGAAAAAAAGTTTGAATTGCATTGCCACGCCATGATAGGCCTGCATCCATGTTCTGTAAATGCTTCCTTTGAAAAGGAACTTGAAATCATAGAAGGGTTATTGGCTAAGAGACCGTTTTCAGCGATAGGCGAAACAGGGCTTGACTTTCACTGGGATAAGACTTTTATGAAGGAACAATACATTGCCCTCGAAAGGCAAATAGAGCTGGCGTTACAATATCAAATCCCTCTCGTGTTGCACACACGCAAGGCTATGCAGGAAACCATCAACGTTATAAACAGGTATAGGGGTACAGCTTTGCAGGGCATTTTTCATTGCTTTGGAGGAAGCCTTGAGGAAGCCAGGGAAATAATTAAGTGTGGATTTTTGCTCGGCATAGGTGGTGTGGTAACCTATAAAAATTCCGGGCTGCAAAATGTGTTACCTCATATCGGGCTGGAATATATTGTTCTTGAAACAGATGCCCCTTATTTATCACCGGTGCCGTACCGGGGTAAGAGAAACGAAAGCAGCTACCTGGTAGAAATTGCCACGAGAATTGCGGAGATAAAAAATATTTCTGTCAAGGATGTGGGAGAGGCTACCGATTTAAATGCGGAAAAGCTTTTTAATGGAGGTAAAACTGAGTCCGTGCTTTTTTGAATGCAGTATTGCCAAGAAATTAGCATGCGGAAACTGTTGCGAAATCTTTCGGAACCAACCCCCGATAGCCTTTCCCGTATACACACTTTCTCCCGAAAGCATTCGGGATTCAATCACTCGGATAAAAATATATTTGCGGAGACTGAGGGATTCGAACCCTCGATACAGTTTCCCGTATACACACTTTCCAGGCGTGCTCCTTCAACCACTCGGACAAGTCTCCAATAAAAAATAGAACTGGCAAAACAAGTCTTTACAACAACTTGTTTTGCGGGCTGCAAATGTAAGTGCTATTATCATCTTAGTAAAATCATTCTACAACCTTTTCCATTTGAAACCCCCGTGAGCCTTTTATGAGCAGTTGGCAATTTTCGAACTTTTGTTGCTGATACCATTCTTTGGCTTGCATGGAATCTTGGAAATGAAG
Organism: Chitinophagaceae bacterium; assembly: GCA_031425715.1. GTDB lineage: Bacteria > Bacteroidota > Bacteroidia > Chitinophagales > Chitinophagaceae > Ferruginibacter. The sequence continues at coordinate 2,846 of JANPJW010000367.1, forward strand.
AAAAGAAGCAGGGAGATTGGTGAAATCTTTACCTACCAATACAACCCTGTGCCAGGCGAATTGCGCCAATAGGTTTACTATGGCAGTATGTTCCTGAGGGCTGGTTTCGCCAAGTTCCATCATGGCACCCAGGATAACTATTTTTTTATCGCCCTCCATTTTTGCAAAATTTTCAATGGCTGCTTTCATGCTGGTGGGGTTAGCATTATAGGCATCCATTATAATTTTATTGCCTTTTTGTTGTACAAGTTGAGATCGGCTGTTAGAAGGGGAATAGCTTTCAATGGCTGCCTTGATAGCATCGTCGGGTACATGAAAGGTTTTGCCTATGCATACGGCTGTTAAAATGTTTGGTAGGTTGTAGCCGCCCACTAGTTGTGTTTTGAGAAAAGGTAGGTTGGCGCCGTGAGTAATGCAAACTTCAAGGTAGGTATCATCATTTACAACCCTGCCGGTGATCTCACCCTTGGTTTCACCGTATCTCACTATACTTTCTATGCCATTGCTCAAATCTTCCAGGTAATCGTAATCTGCATTTATAAAAGCCGTACCCTGACTCTGCCTGATAAAGTCAAACAATTCTCCTTTGCCTTTTTTTACCCCTTCTTCCCCGCCAAATCCTTCCAGGTGGGCTTTTCCACAATTGGTGATGTTGCCATGCGTAGGCAGGCAGTATTCGCAGTAGCCTGCAATTTCCTGCTGATGATTGGCTCCCATCTCAATGATCGCCATCTCTGCATCTTTTTGCACCCTTAAAATTGTGAGTGGAACACCAATGTGGTTGTTTAGATTTCCTTCAGTTGTGTATGTCTTATAAGTGGTGGACAAAACGGTGCTCACCAGTTCCTTGGTGGTTGTTTTTCCGTTACTCCCTGTTATTGCAATAAATGGAATAGAAAACTGCTGCCTGTGGAATTTTGCTAATTGTTGTAGTGTGCGAAGCGAATCCTCTACCAAAATAATTCGGTCACTTTTGAACGCTGAAACCTCATCACAAATACAATAACTGGCGCCTGCCTGCAGCGCTTGTTCTGCATAGTCGTTACCATTGTATTTCGGTCCTTTTAAAGCAAAAAATAAATCTCCTTTTTTTAACTTCCTGGTATCTGTTTCTACCGATGGGTTTTGCAGATAGAGTGCATACAGTTCTTCAATATTCATTTTTCAAAAATAGGGATATGCGTTAAATTAGGGACATAAAAAAACCTCCCTTTTGCAAGGGAGGTTCTTCGAGGTCATTTTTATTTTTTCTTTCTTGAATTTTGCTTTTTGGAACCGAAGATGTTTCCTTCTTTGAAACCTGGTCCTTCAGGCGGGCCAAGGTAGGTTTGTGCACAACGGAAGCCCACTGTACTCGCACCCTGATCTTCTTCCATGTAACGACGTGTACCTGGTGATAACCAATAAGCCCGGTCGTTCCAGCTGCCACCTTTAATAACACGTGACTTGTCACTAATTAATGAAGTAACACCATAGCCATAAAACACCTGGCTTGCAGCGTCACCATCCAGGTAGTTGATTACATTATTGCTCTGATAGTTTGTTCTGTTTTTCACTTCCTCATCAGAAATGTCTACTTTCTTCAGGCGACCCATGCTGTCTCTTTCGAATTCTGCAGAGCTGTTCTTGTAATACTTCTGAAATTTGTTACCACGGAAGTAGTTAAAGTCTTGCGCATCTGTGGAAGTCATTGGTCTGTATACATCACCTACCCACTCACTCACGTTGCCACTCATATTATACAACCCGAATGCGTTTGGATAAAAAGATTTTACGTTACCCGGTATCGCAGCCCTGTCATTCAAGCCACCAGCAATACCCATGTTATCTCCGCTACCACGTTTGAAGTTAGCAAGAAACTTTCCTTGCCAGCTGCCTCTCCGGTTGTCTCTTAAACCGTTGGGATTTTTACTCCAGGAATATATTTGTTGGTTAGAACGAAGTTCTTCACCAGATCCTTTCTCTTTTTTACGTGGATTTGGGTTTTGATCCAACAAACCGTAGGCTGCATATTCCCACTCTGCCTCTGTAGGGAGTCTGTAACCCATATTTAGTATACCATCCTCCATTCTCACAGTAGCACGTGGCTTACCATTGATATCTTTTATGTCAGATTTTTTTGGTTTGCCTCTGCCCTGGATCATTTCAGGATTCATAAGGTAGGTTTCGGTATTAAATGAACCTTCAGCACCAGCGCCCTTCATTTCTCTTTTTACAGCATCCTTTTTAAGGTATCCCTTGTTCATAAGGTTTAACTCATTCACACGATCTGTTCTCCAGATACAAAAATCATAAGCTTGCTGCCATTTTACACCCACTACCGGGTAGTAGTTGTAGGAAGGGTACCTAAAATAATACTCCACGTAGGGCTCGTTGTAAGCAAGTTCTTCTCTCCAAACCAAAGTATCAGGGAGCGCTTTGTAAATAATGTTTGTATCTCCGCTGAAAGTATTTTCCAACCAGTACAGATACTCACGGTAATGTACGTTGGCTACTTCAGTTTCGTCTATAAAAAAGGAAGGTACGGTTACCCTGCGTGGGATGTTGTTCCAATCGCCCATCACATCCTCGTCTTTAGCACCCATTACAAATGAACCACCCTGAACAAATACGAGGCCCGGCCCCGCTTTGGGGTACTTTACCTTGGCAACGTGGAAATTGCCCATATTTTTATCATCATAGTTCCAGCCGGTTACTCCCGACTGCGATTTTTTCTTTCCAAAAAGGCCTCCATTTTTGCAGGCGCTTAAAGAAAGGATAGCCAGCGCTACCACTAATAGATTTTTTCCTGAGATTGTTTTTTGCATGTGCATTCGTTTACGAAGTTATTTAACGAAAGGTTTTCTGTATTATTGTTTGGGGGGTGTTGTATTACGTTGTTATGACTGCGAATATAAATACTTTGAAGTGAATAATTTCGCCCGCTCCTTTTATTTAAGTTAACCTTAGAATAAAAGTTGCAATGTTCCAGAGCAACTGCAATGCCATAATAATTTTGTTGTCTTTCTGTTTCGCAAATTCTCTCTTCTGTTTTGTATTGAATTCTAAAATTTGCGTCATATTTGCAACATTAATAACATTTTACTTTTAAAATCTTTTTCGCCTTTGGCAAAAAAGAATATATTTGAAAATTATTAGAAGATAATTTAACAACAATTTACATCCAGCCTTGTTGCTGCAATGAAAGTTGTTATTTTCACTTAAACAATAAATCATTTAAATCAACGCTTATAGAGGTAAGTCTACCTAACCAAGACAATCAAAAACGCATGAAAAAAGCAACTTTGAAGCTGACTGCCCTAGTTATGTTAATGGCAGGTGTAAGTGAAAACGCCGTAGCCCAAACCACTGAACCTATTAATGTAGTAACCACTGCTGTTCCTTTTCTAAGAATCTCTCCAGATGCCCGTAGTGGTGGAATGGGAGAAGTTGGCATAGCTACTTCAGCTGATGCCTACTCTGGTTTTTGGAACTTAGGGAAAATTCCATTTGCAAAAAGCAATACTAATATTGGCGTTACTTATACTCCCTGGTTATCTGATCTCGGCTTAAATGATGTTTATTTAGCCTCCCTTTCTGGTTATCATAAACTGGACGAAAACCAGGCACTGTCAGTTGGGTTAAGATATTTTAGTTTGGGTAATATTCAGTTTACGGACAACAACGGTAATCAATTACAATCGTTTCGCCCAAGAGAATTCGGGATTGATCTGGGTTATTCAAGAAAATTGTCTGATAAATCTGGGCTTGGCCTAGGTTTGCGTTATATCAGTTCCGATTTGGCAGGTGGTACAGTAAATGGTATAAGCTACAAAAAAGGGACTGCAGTAGCCGCCGATCTTCATTATTACAATAATGGTTTAAAGGAAGACGGTTCTGGTTTAAACTGGGGTGTAACACTGAGCAATCTCGGTTCAAAAATTTCTTATACAGAAGATGCTAATCAGAAAGATTTTATTCCCGCTAACCTGGGTGTAGGTGCTGCTTACACGAAAGTGTTTGACGCTGACAGCAAAATTACCTTTGCCCTGGATTTAAATAAATTATTGGTACCAACTCCTCCTTCGTTAAATGATAGTGCTGGTTTGGCTGACTACCGCTCTAAAGGTGTAGTGAGCAGTTGGTTTAGCTCATTTGGAGATGCAGCCGGTGGTGGTTCTGAAGAGTTAAAGGAAGTTACTGCTTCTATTGGCGCAGAGTACTGGTATAAAGAGCAGTTTGCGTTAAGAGCCGGATACTTTTACGAAAGCCCTCAGAAAGGAAATCGTAAGTATTTCACTGTAGGTGCTGGCTTAAACTATAACACTTTTGGTTTGAATTTCTCTTACCTTTTGCCCAATGGCGCAGGAGTAAACAGAAACCCTTTATCGAATACATTGCGTTTTTCTCTTTCTTTTAATTTAGACAAATAATTTACTAATAGCGTGTTAGAAAAGCGTTCCTCACAATGGGACGCTTTTTTTTTACAAAGCTTTTACTGACCTTCACCGAAATTTTTATAATGAACTACAGAATTGGCTCAGGGGTAGACTTTCATCAGCTGGAAGCAGGTAGGGAATTTTGGTTAGGTGGTGTACAAATACCGCATTACAAGGGGGCCACCGGCCATAGCGATGCAGATGTGCTGCTTCATGCCATTTGTGACGCTCTGCTTGGAGCCCTTTGCCTGGGAGATATTGGCAAACATTTTCCCAATACAGATGCGGCTTACCTGAACATTGACAGTAAAATATTACTGGCCAAAACTTACGCCCTCATTTCAGAAAAGGGATACAAAGTGGTAAATATTGACAGCACAGTTTGCCTGGAATTACCAAAAATAATGGGTGCTGTGCCAGCTATGCAACAAGCAATTGCCGACATTTTAAAAATCAGTGTCAACGATGTGTCTATTAAAGCAACTACCACCGAAAAGTTAGGCTTCGCCGGTAGGGAGGAAGGATTGGTGGCCTATGCTACTGTATTGCTTTGTAACTAGCTTCAGAAGAATTTAAAAAAATTACTGTAAAACATATGGCGGAATTGAATATCAACATCATCAATAAGTCAACCAACCCTATGCCTGAGTACGCAACGGCTGGGTCTTCTGGTATGGACCTCAGGGCTAACAATGAGATGCCCATAACGCTGCAACCATTGGAACGTTTACTAATTCCTACCGGGTTGTTTGTTGAGATCCCATTAGGCTATGAAGCGCAAATCAGGCCCCGCAGTGGATTAGCCGTAAACAAAGGCCTCACCTGCCTTAATTCTCCGGGAACCATTGATAGTGACTACAGGGGGGAACTAAAAGTGTTGCTTATTAACCTGAGTAACCAGCCACAAGTCATCAACTTTGGGGAACGTATAGCTCAAATGGTTTTTGCAAAAGTAGATATTGCCCAACTCACCCCGGTACATCAACTCAATGAAACTGTAAGAGCCGCCGGTGGCTTTGGTCACACAGGAGTCCAATAAACTTATTAAATACACTCATGAAGTTATTCCTTATAATTTGTATTGGATTAGCACCCTTTTTTTGGAGCTGCAATAGCACTAAAGCAATTAACAAGGTTATTGCACCCAAGGACTCTGTAATTGTGTATGAAAGCGACGTGGTTACAAAAGATTCATTGGCACTCGTAGAAAAAACAACCAGGAACCTGGCTGAAAATTACATTGACTTCAAAACATTTTCTGCTAAAATAAAAGTGGATGTAGAAGATTCAAAAGGAAAGCAACCCGATATAACTGCCACGCTCCGGATGATTAAGGATAGCGCAATCTGGATATCGTTAACTGCCACTTTTCTAAATATAGAAGTGTACAGAATATATATTACAAAAGACAGCGTGATACTTATGAACAAACAGGATAAAGAGGTACAATATCGGTCCCTCGATTATCTGCAAGAGGTTACCCAAATTCCTTTTGACTTTGAAACGATTCAAGATATCCTGGTTGGTAATCCCGTTTTTTTTGAAAGCAGCAACGCTTCATTTAGAAAACTGGAGCAGTTTATTTTGATCTCATCAATAGGCAACGATTTTAAAAACCTGCTAACGCTGTCTGGCGACAAAAACCTGTTGTTGCATAGTAAACTGGACGATGTGGACGTTTTGAGAAACAGAACCGCCAGCATAACCTACGACGATTACAGCAGGGTGGGTGATTATAATTTTTCCACCAGAAGGCAAATTATCATCTCAGAAAAAAATAAGATTGACATCAGGCTCAATTACAAACAGTTTGAGTTTAACAAAGAATTGTCTGTAGGCTTTTCTGTGCCCAATAATTATAAAAAGAAATAATCGTTATTTTTATTCAAACAGTTTCCTAAGAAACTTATTTTTTCAGATCCGATTTTTTAAATCTCAACTTCTTTGCATGTTTAAATATTCTTTCGCATTTCTGCTATTATTTTTTATTTCTTTTTTGGCCCAGGCTCAAACCAGGGAAGAGTTAGAAAGGCAGCGCCAGCAGTTAAGGAAAGAAATTGAAGAGACGGAGAAGCAGTTGAATAACAACAAGGCCAAAACCAAAGAGAATTTTTTGCAATGGAAACTCATCAACAATAAAGTAGCACTGCAGGATAGGGTTATAGACAATATCAGCAAAGAGGTAAGGTTGCTTGATAACAATATTTATGGCATACAAAAGGATGTAAAATATTACGATCGCCTGTTAGATACTTTGCAAAAAGAATATGCAAAAAGTATGGTGTATGCCTACAAGAACAGGAGCAACTACCAGTTTTTGAATTTTATATTCTCCGCATCCAGCTTTAATGACGCTGTTAAAAGAATAACGTATTTAAAAAGCTATAGGAACTATCAGCAAATACAGGGCGAAAACATTTTGCGAACCCAGGAATTGCGTAAGAAAAGAATCGCCGATTTGGGGGGAACTAAAAAATTAAAGAGTACTACCCTGCAAACACAGAGCAAAGAGTTAGCTGCGCTTGAGAGTCAGGAAAAGGAAAAAGAACGTATTGTACAGGAACTGAAGAAACAAGGTAAAACCTTGAACAACCAGATATCTGCCAAGAAAAAGCAAATGCAGAAAGTTTCCAACGCAATAGCTTCTGCAATTAAAAAGGCGCAGGAGGCAGCACGGCGGGAAGCTATAGCCAAGGCTGACGCTGAGGAACGTAAAAGAAAGGATCGGGAAAAAGCGGAAGTGAACGCAACAACCAAAGACAATACCTCAACTACCGGTAATACAAAATCTGTTGCCACACCTAGGGTTCCTGCCCCTGCCAAAAAAGTAGGTACCAGTGTGTTGCTGAATGCAGAAAATATTGCTCTCAATAATAGCTTTGAAAAAAACAGGGGCACGCTCCCCTGGCCTGTAGACAACGGGTATGTGCTGATGCACTATGGTCCAAACAAGTTGCCAAGCGGCAGCGATATAAATATCTCCAACGTTACTATTTCTGCAAATATTGGAGCGGCTGTAAAGGCTGTTTTCAACGGCACAGTTTCCAATGTATTAAGTATAGACGATATGCAAGTAGTGATCATACAGCACGGTAAATACTTTACCACCTACAGCAACCTTTCTGGAGTAAGTGTACAAAAGGGGCAGGATGTAAACACAGGGCAATCTATTGGCAGGGTTGCAGCCAACCTTGAAGGGGTAGGTGCCGTTGACTTCTTCATGAGCAATGAAACCAGTGATTTTGATCCGGAGAAATGGCTGCGTAGAAAATAAGTTTTAAAGCAAGCGCTCGTACAATCTTTCGTAAATAGGAACTATGTTGGTGATGTCAAATTTCTTGGCCTGTTCCAAAGCATTGGCCTTAAATTGTTGGAAAGTAGTTTCGTCTTCCAAAATTAAAATAGCGTTTCGGCTCATGTCTTCTACGTCGCCAATGTTGCTCATATAGCCGCAATAACCATCTATATTAATTTCTGGAAGACCGCCGGCGTTGGTAGAAATTACGGGTACTTCAGCCGCCATAGCTTCAAGGGCTGCCAATCCAAAACTTTCATATTCACTCGGTAGTAAAAACAAATCTGCAATAGGTAGAATATCTTCCATTTGTTCCTGCTTTCCCAAAAACTTTATTTCAGCACCGTAGCTGCAGTCACGGCTTTGTTGCTCTATGCGCACACGTTCAGGTCCATCGCCAATCAGCAATAGTTTTGAGGGAATCACTTTGTTCAACAACAGAAATGTTTGCAACACATCATCTACTCTTTTTACTTTTCTGAAGTTGGATGCATGCACGATGATGCGCTCACCACTGGGAGCAATGAGTTTTTTAAAAGCATCCACCGGCTTCTTGTTAAACCTTGCCACATCCACAAAATTATGAATGACCTCAATTGGTTTATCAATAGTAAAATTCTTATAAGTCTCTTCTTTTAAGTTATTAGAAACGGCAGTGAGTACATCACTTTCTTCCATAGAAAAAGTAACTACGGGGCTGTAAGTTTTGTCCCGGCCAACCAGCGTGATGTCCGTACCATGCAAGGTGGTTATCACCGGTATTCTTTTGTTTTGCTTGGCAAGTATTTGTTTGGCCATGTAAGCCGCAGCCGCATGCGGTATTGCATAATGCACATGTAAAATGTCAATGTTGTGATTGTTCACAACATCTACCATCGTACTTGCCAGTGCAGTTTCGTATGGAGGGTAATCAAAAAGGGGATAGGTGGGTACCCTTACCTCGTGGTAAAAAATATTTGCATGAAAGCCAGATAACCTTACCGGCTGCTGGTAAGTTATAAAATGTATGTTGTGTCCTGTATCTGCTAGTGCTTTTCCTAGTTCTGTTGCCAGTACCCCACTTCCTCCAAATGTTGGGTAACAAACTATGGCTATATTCATATCTTTTAATTGTAGTGCTGTCCAATAGTACTCATGCAATTTACCTATAATAGCGATCAATTTTTAATTTTATATCATTGATGGTAAATCGCTAAGTTTGTTTTCAATAACATGAATATGATTCAAAAGTTTTTATTTTTTGCAGCAATACTGTTGATGACTTTTTTTGCTGATGCTCAACCCGGCGATTCGACTACTGTAAAGAAAATAGCTGATGAAGTGCTTATCAATAGCGGTGCTTACAATAACCTGCGCTACCTCACAAAAAATATAGGGCCCCGCCTTAGTGGTTCTGCCAATGCGCAAAAGGCTGTAGAAGCTACTGCCAGGATGCTAAAAGAAGCTGGCGCCGACACCGTCTACCTGCAACCATGCATGGTTCCCCATTGGGTGAGAGGTGCAGCAGAAAAAGGATATATAAAACTCGAAGACGGTACCAGGCGCAATCTTAAATTAACTGCACTTGGTAATTCTATTGGTAGCAAACCTAGCGGAGTAAGCAGTGAGGTGGTGGAAGTAAGAAGCATGGCTGAACTGCAGCACCTGGGTGAAAAATTCATAAAAGGGAAGATAGTATTTTTCAATATCCCCATGGATCCGAGGTATGTTCGCACTTTTAAAGCCTATGGAGAGGCGGGAATTGGGCGTAGGTCTGGCCCTGCTCAGGCGGCAAAATATGGCGCAGTAGGAGTAATGGTTCGTTCTCTTTCCAGTAACGTAGACGACTACCCGCACACAGGAGCTACACAGTACAACGACAGTTTTCCGAAAATACCCGCAGTAGCCATAAGTACAAGAGATGCCGAGTGGTTGAGTGTGCAAATAAAGAATAAAAAAGCCCGCATGGCATGGTTTAAAACAAGTTGCGAAATGCTACCCGATGTACTTTCTTACAATGTTGTGGGCGAGATAAGAGGAACCGATTTCCCAAAACAAATTATAACGGTGGGTGGGCACCTGGATAGTTGGGATATATGTGAAGGCGCTCATGATGATGGTGCTGGTTGTGTGCAAAGCATAGAAACTATCCGGGCAATAAAGGCACTAGGCATGAAGCCTAGAAGAACCATTCGTGCAGTAATGTTTATGAATGAAGAAAATGGATTACGGGGTGGTCGGGCTTACCTCCAAAATGCAAAAGAAAAAAAGGAGCAACACTTGTTTGCTATGGAGAGTGATGCCGGCGGATTTTCGCCCCGTGGTTTTGGGTTGGATATGAGTGAGGCAAAGCGTTCAAAGATCATGGAGTGGAAGCCACTTTTTTATGACTATGGTGTATACGACTTTGCAGCGGGCGGTGGCGGCGCAGATATCGGGCCATTAAAAGAATTGGGTACCGCATTGGTGGGCCTGGTGCCCGATAGCCAACGTTATTTTGACCTGCATCATGCAACCACCGATACTTTTGAGGCTGTGAGCAAACGGGAACTGGATATGGGTGCGTTAAACATGGCGGCCCTGATCTGGCTGGTGAGTGAATACGGGTTATAAAATTGTTCATCAATTAAAGAGATTAAAATGGAAACCTTTGCCAATCAAACAACAGCTCCACGAAAAAGTGGCTTTAAAAAATTTATGAGAATCTTTATTTTGATAGTAGTAGCCATACTCGCATTTGTTTTTTGGTGGAAATATTTTTATGTATTTGGCGAAGGCGTAAAATCTGGTGAGCTTAATTATGTAGTGAAAAAAGGAAATGTTTTTAAGACTTATGAAGGTAAACTGATCCAATCTGGTTTTCGCTCCAAAGCTGCGGGTACCGTGCAGTCCTATGAGTTCGAGTTTTCTGTTGAGAACGATAGTATTGCTAATGTACTCATGAACAACAGCGGCAATTATTTTGACCTGCATTATAAGGAATACAAGAGTACTTTACCGTGGAGGGGATTTAGTCCTTACATCGTAGACAGGATCATAAAGATGGAAAAAGTGGCGAGGTAAGGATCTAATTACCTGCATATATTAAAAAGATAGCCGGCTGCTTGTGCAGTTCCGGCTTTTTATTTTTCCAATCGGCTATGCTGTGCGTGCGTATGCTTTCATTGGGAGCGGTGATGTTCACCCCTATGCAAAGTTTAGTGCTGGGTGCACAGGTTTTAAAAATTGCTTCCACAAGCTGGTTGTTTCTATAAGGCGTTTCAATAAATATCTTAGTGCTGTTATTTTTTTGCGACGATGCTTCTATTTCTTTTAGTTTTTTTACCCTTTCCACGTTATCGATGGGTAGGTATCCCAGGAATTCAAATTGCTGGCCGTTCATTCCACTTGCCATCAGCGCCAGCAAAATAGAACTAGGGCCTACAAGCGGCTTTACAACACAATTTAGCTGTTGGGCCGCTGCTATCAATACCTGCCCGGGGTCTGCAATGCCAGGGCAGCCAGCCTCACTGATGATGGCTATATTTTTTCCTTCTTTAATTTTTTGGGCAAATTGCTTTAGCTGTTCTTCCTCTGCTTTGTGAATAGCGTACCATTCAAAGTTGTCTATCACAATATTTTTGTCCATACTTTTTAAAAACCTGCGGGCAGATCTTTCATTTTCTGCAAAAATTACGGAACACTGTTTTACAGCATCCATGATATACAACGGTATGGTTGCGGTGGCATCTTCTGCAAGTGTGCACGGTATAAGGTAGATGGTAGACATAGTATCAACTGATAATTATTTGACTTTTGCGAGCAGATAATAAACTTATGGTAGCAGCTATTACTGCATAACTGGGTGCCAGCAACCAGCCCAATACGGGAACGAGGTGCATAAGGTAAAAAACAAGACCATTGCCAATGGCGAGGCCTTTGTGGCGCCCAATAAATTCGATACTCTGGCTAGCGGAAAGTTTATTGCGTTCGCTGTTATAGTCCAGCATTGAAAAACCAAAGTAATAGCATTCAACCAGTAAAGCTACCAGCGGGGCTATCCATCCAAAAAGGGGAATGAAAGACAGTAATAGAATAGTAAACACATAGACCGTTTGCCACAATAAATTGCGCAGCGCTATTTTGATGCCGCGGGCGGTGTCTTTAAATAATTGTTGAAGGCTAAACGGAAAATCTTTTCCTTCCAGGATACTTTCTGTTTTTTCGCTTAGGTAGGCAAACACCGGTGAGCCAAGGATAAGAAACAAAAATTTAAAAAGAGAAAAATAAAAGAGCAACAATACCAACCTTAAAATGATCTGTCCCACTATAAAGAAAAAGCTAATCCAGCTATCGTGCATTTTATCCAGCCATATTTTTACGCCTGATTTTAATAAAATAAATTCTATGGCTGTATTGCTGGACGTCCAGAAGAGATACATGCCTCCCAAAAATAACATGGTATAAATAAGACCCGGTATCAGAATCCATTTCCAAAGCTTGTGCTTTACAATAAATTGATGAGCATTGTAATAGGATTGTATGGATATTATGATTTCTTTTAGCATAACGATAATGGAG
>JANPJW010000368.1:0-11622 GCA_031425715.1 Chitinophagaceae bacterium
CTTTGTAGTGATTTATCTACAAGGTTTTGGCTTATTTTTGACATTGTAATTTTTAAACCCATAAACCAAAACTAAGCATGCGAAAAATCTACCTTGTCTTCCTGTGTCTACCCATGACACTTTCTATCCCCAATTTTGCTAATGCCCAGTGCGGCGTAAATATTTTAAGCACTCCGGGTTTCGATGCTCCTTTGCAACCGTCCATTGGTAACAATCTAACAGGCCTCTTTTCTTTTGGGGGTTGGACCATAACTGGTGCTGCATTTAATATAATTAGAACCAATGGGAGCGCTTATGCAGGCGGACCCAACAATGCGCAGGATGGTACACAATACGTGGATGTAACCAATGCAGCAGGTACCGTTTACCAGGATTTTACCATTAGTGGCGCAACTGTTCCCGTAGCTTATGGAGGATATTTTTCAAGCCGGGAAGCTGGAGGCTATACAAACTGGACAGCAAGCATTCAAATTTATGCTCTTCCCTCTAATACACTCGTGAGCACTTCCAACACCAGGAATTTTACCACAGTGGACGGTAATGTACCAGCGCAGGAAAACTGGTATTTTTTGCTAGGGAATGTTACACTTGCTCCCGGCAACTATCGGTATGTTGCCAACCTTGGCAACTATGGCAACTTTGACGCTGCCTTTGTAAACACAAGCTGTGTGCTGCCAGTTGTGCTCAACCAGTTTGCAGGCTCTTACACCAACCAACAGGTAAAACTAAATTGGAAAGTGGAAAGCCAGGTTGGTCTTTCAGCCTTTGAAGTAGAGAAAAGTACAGACGGCAGAAACTTTGCAACCATAGCAAGCATTGCTCCGAGCAACACAGCGGCATACAATTTTAATGATGATAAGATTTTAAAAGGTAGTACCTACTATTACAGGCTCAAAATGAAAGACAAGGACGGCAGCATAACCTATTCTGCCATTTGCCTGATTAAAACTTCTCAGGAAATTGGACTTGCAGTTACGCCAAACCCGGTGAAAGATTTTATGAATATTTCAGGCTTGAAGAGTGTCGGTACAATTACACTTCGGGATGCTTCCGGGAAGCAGATGCGGGAGGCCAAAATTCAGTCCCAGGTTTTGTCGCTAAACGTTACTAGGTTAAAGCCGGGTACTTACTTCTTGCAATATTGGGATGGCAATCAAGCATTCACAAAGCAAATAATTAAGCTATAACGAAAACAAATAAGGGGATTAAATGCAAAAAGCTGTTTTTTAGAAACAGCTTTTTGCATTTAACGAATAGTTATTATAATCATCGTAACCTGGTATATAGTTTACAACACTTGTACGATCAGGAATTTTAAGTAATGCGTATTTTCCTGACCTCTAATAATCGGATGATCGGCCGACTGTGCGTTAAACTGTACCTGCCGTATTTTTCGTTTTGCATCTTTGGCAGCCATTTGTATAATGTCTAAAAACAACTCGGGCTGCACTAAATTGGTGCAACTGGATGTTACTAAAAAACCGCCGGGCTTTACCAACTTTATACCCCGTAAATTAATTTCTTTGTAGCCCGCCACCGCTTTGTCTATGGTACTACGGCTTTTGGTAAACGATGGCGGATCGAGCATTACCACATCCCAGCGCCTGTCTTCTTTGCTCCAGCTTTTTAACACATCAAAAGCATTTACACATTCAAATTTGCAAACGTTTTCCAAACCATTAAGTGCAGCATTTTTATTGCACATATCTATGGCGCTTTGCGAAATATCTAAACCCAATACAGACTTTGCACCAAAGTGTGCTGCACTTATTTCAAAAGATCCGGTGTAACAAAAAGCGCCGAGTACATCTGCATCCTTCACAATATGCTGTATGGCACGCCGGTTATCCTGCTGGTCTAAAAAGTAGCCTGTCTTTTGACCGTTGGCAATATCTACGCTAAACTTTATGCCATTTTCATTGATGATGATGTTGGTATCAAAAGGTTCACTCAAAAAACCTTTTTGTTGTTCCATACCCTCTAATTCTCTTACGGGTACATCGTTGCGTTCATAAATTCCCTTTGGATTAAAAAGTTGGTTCAACGCTTTTACAATGGCAGGCTTCCACACATCTATCCCTAGCGCCAATGTTTGAATTACAAAATAATCATTGAACTTATCAATGATTAACTGTGGCATATCGTCTGCCTCACCAAAAATAAGGCGACAGTTTTCTGCGTAACCAATCTTTTGCCTGTAAGCCCAAGCTGCTTTTATCCTATTGTAAAAAAAGGTATCATCAATATTTTCATTCTTGTTTCGGGTGAGTAAACGAACAGATATCTGCGATTGCGGATTGTAGTAGCCCCGGCCAATAAATACTTTATCAAATGTGTACACGTCCACTATTTCTCCAGGTTGCGCATTGGTATCTTTTTCTTTACCGGTATTTACTTCGTTGGCAAATATCCAGGGATGCCCGCTCTCTACACGACGACTTATATTTTTGTTTAATACAATACTTTTCATGGCTGCAAAAATAGCTTATTACAAATTAGGGAGATGAAGTGTTGTTTTGTTAAATAGCAACAACATCCTTTAACATAACTACTATTGATCTTGCTTTTTTGATACAATTTTCAAGAAGAAGAAGCGACTTTTTAAAACTTGGGCATCATTGGATATGTTTTTTTAAATCCCTCGCCAGTAAGGCTTTGGTAAATTCTGCGCTCCCTTTGTGATGCCATAAAACTCTTCATGTTGGTTTTTTTACAAAAAAACAGCGCTGTACTTTTACATTATCAAACAAGAAACACAGTTTACCTGATGTGTTTCTCACACACGCCGAAAGCCGACTGCTTCCAGTTAAACTTCGATCACTTGCCCGCTTCGTTTGCTGCCGTACAATTTTTTAAATTAAAAAACGAAGTATTATTAAACTAAAAATTAATTTTTATGAAAACAACAATCAGCAGTTTTAAGAAAACGATCATCACTATGACAGCAATTTTTTCTCTGTCATTGTTTACAGCCACATTCGCCTCTGAGTCACCAAAAGACAGCAACGCTGTGGGACTACATTTTGTAGGTAAAGTAGAGAACCAACCCTTGTTTCGTTTGGTACTGAACAACGATACACAGGCAGAATTTTTAGTGAAAGTGAAGGATGCCAATGGCGACGAAATTTTCTCTGAGAAACTGAAAGGTGGATCCATTTCAAGGATGTACAAATTAGATACGCAAAACGGCGATCTTATTTCCGGTACTACCTTTGAAGTAACCAACAAGGCGACCAACAGTACGGTTGTTTACAAAATCAACAATGTTAGTAAAATGGTAGACAATTTTACCATCGCTAAATTGTAAGGTAGCAGTTTATTGATGGATTAAAGAAGCCTGCAGTAATAAACACTGCAGGCTTTCTTGTTGTATAAGTTTTTTTCCTGGATCAGTTAGCGAACAACTTTTCTTTAAAAAAACTTATCCTTCCCTGTCCTTTCTTTCTTTGCCCGGTTCGTCTATCTCTTTAAGATTTTTCTTAGGTTCCGGCAATGGGCCTCTCTTATAGATGATCAGTCCATTTAAAAAATTACGCAGTACCTGGTCGCCGGCTTCTACATACCCTGGGTGATCCTCGTTTCTAAAAAGATCGCCAAGTGCACCTTTGGTGATTTTAAAATCTACCAGTTCGAGTATTTTGATAATTTCAGTGTCGTGCAGTGAGAGTGCTACTCTCAATTTTTTAAGTATATCGTTGTTGCTTAACATAGCACAATTTTTTATAAAGGTTTATTTGCTAAATATAGCACAATTGGTTGGAGCGAAATTAGGCTACTAATCTATATTTGTGAGATATACACAAAATATGAGACCCTACATTTTAGCAGAAACCAACTGGAATGCCTTGAAGGATGCATCCTTCGAGCTGGCTGTATTACCGTGGGGAGCCACAGAAGCCCATAATTATCATTTGCCTTATGGTACAGATGTTTTTGAAGGCGAAGAACTTGCGGCGGCGGCTGCAAAATTTGCCTGGGAAAGTGGCGCTAAGCCAGTCGTATTGCCATGTATCCCTTTTGGAGTTAATACCGGTCAGGCAGATATTTACCTGGACATCAACTTAAACCCAAGTACACAGTTTGCTATACTGTGCGACATTGCTGAAACGCTGAACAGGCAGGGTTTGAACAAGCTGCTAATATTTAATGCGCATGGTGGCAACGATTTTAAAGCAATGGTAAGAGAGCTGGGTTTGAAATTCCCGAAAATGTTTATCTCCGTATGTTTCTGTTTTAATGCTGTAGATAGGAAGCTGTTTTTTGATGAACCCGGAGATCATGCGGACGAAATGGAAACCAGTTTGTTGTTGTATTTAAAGCCAGGTCTTGTATTGCCAAAAGAAACATGGGGTAGTGGCAAAGAAAAGAAGAATAAAATAGAAGCCTATACAGAAGGGTGGGTATGGGCAGAAAGAAAGTGGAGTCAAATAAGTGAGGATACCGGGGTAGGAAATCCTGCATTGGCAACCAAAGAAAAGGGAGAGGCATTTTTTAACGCCGTGGCCGAAAAAGCCGGAAAATTAATGTACGATCTCTGTAAGGCAGACATCAATAATCTGTATGAATGATAACGCCTGCACAATAAGATGCCGAGATTATTTTGATGGATCAATAAAGTCTTCGGGCTATTCTCCCTTTACCAATACTATTTTACTCCGGTCTGCTTTGTACACCTGGTCATGAAATTTAACCAGGTCACTGTACTCTGTAGGCGGGTAACGGCCACTGTATTGTTCCATTATCCGGTAATAAGTTATTTTATCAGCATCCACTTTTACGGAACTGGTGTACTTTCCAAATTTACTGTTCAACAGCACATCTTTGGGTAGGCTCTCTGCACTGTAACTGGGAGGAATTTTTATTGTTGCAGAGTCCATTTCACGATAAGCATTTTTTACCAGGTAGTCATATTTGCGAGCCGTGTCTGCTGGCATTTTGGTACTGGCACTGCCAAATATGTTGGCTGCTATAAATAAGCGTTTACCCGTAACGGTAGCATAGTTGGTTACAGACACTTGAAGGGTTTCTTTAATGGAGGGTACCCTGCCTTTCTCCTCTTCATAACTGTTTTTTACAACCTGGTAAGTGGGTAGGTTAATCATGCGGTTGAGGTATTCCTCTCTTTCTTTTTTACTTGCATCGTGCATTAAGGAATGTGCAAGTTCCTGTTGCAGGCCTGTATAACGGCTATGGATGTCTGCCATTAAATTTCCCTCACTGTCCAGTGTTGCCTGTACTACTCTTTGCTGTAGGTTGTCCTTGATGGTATACAAGGGCGTGTTCACCAGCTGGCCACCTTTTTCATCTATCAGCAACGCTTTCCTGTTTCCTGTAAAACTGCCGAGGTAGCCCCCTGATGCCGTTTGGCTCGTACACTCCAGCCATAGCGTATCCTTTGCCAGGGGAACACATGCAATTACATGGTTGGCCTGGGAAAACGAAAAATCGCTTACAAATGGCGGCGGAGTGCTGCCCCCATAAATCTCTATATAATTTCCTTTTATGCCCGCCTCTTTTAACAAAGCAATCATGTAGTTGGAAAGAGCCTTGCAATCTCCGTATTTTTTTTCGGCAACATAAGCAGCCTCAAAAGGCTGCCAGCCGCCAATACCGAGTTGTATGCTGATGTAGCGGGTGTTCTTTTGCAGGTAATCGTATAGCACAAGCGATTTTTCCCTGTCATCCTTTAGTCCATCTGTAAGCTCGTGCACCTTATTCTTTACTTCAGCAGGCAGTACATCCCGGTCTTTAATGAGTTGATACATGAACTTACCGTATCCTTCCCAGGTAGACATGTCACCTGCAAAACCCTGCACTTCAAAAGTAGAGGGTGCAAAAAGTACAACAGGCGTGAGTTCTGTAAATGGAGGGGCAGAGGGTTCATACTTTTTTGCCACCAGATTTTTTACTTCCCAAACATATGTTTTTACATCTCCTTTTTGAGTGATCAATGGCTCGCCCGGGAAGTTAAGCTGCTTGAATCTTACTTTATAGTTAGCAGGTGCTATAATGGTGAAACGACTGCTCTGCACAGACATGCCCGGCCTGCTCTGTGGTATCCAGCGGGGGAAACCTTGTGTGCCATTAAAGTCCGCTTCTTCTTCATACTCTACCGTAAATGGATAATCGGCAGAGAAAAATTCATTTGATTTATACCTTGCATCAGACAATAAGCTGAAGCCGTCGTAAGCGCTGTAGTCTTTCCAATCTCCCTTTTTAGTGTGTTTCAGTTGCTTGCCCCACTTGTCAAATAATCTCCCCGAAAGGTTGTTGAGGCTGCTAAACTTATCGTAGTACGCCTGGTAGCTGGCATAATTAGCAGCCGCAGAATTTAAAATACTGTACACATGCTTTTCCGATATTGTAAACTTTGCGGCCGATTTTATAGTGAGAATATATTCTTCTTCACGCTTTATCAAATCTGCTCCTTTTCTTAAAGAATCGGGTATGAAAAGTGAAGAATAATCCTGGGCCTGCAAAAAAGGGGATGATAAAAGGGATACGATAATTAGGGTTGCTATTTTCATCAGGGTATTTTTTTAAAAACAATTTGCTCTGCTTCTTTTTTTACGATAAAGGAATACATTTCCCTGAGGTACTCATAATCCTCATTTACAAATGTTGCCCTTTTTAGGAACAGCCTGCGCCTGAAACTGATAGTTTCTTTGTCTGCAGAGATCATGTATTCAAACATGCCTTCATCTTCATTAAACTTATACCTTACAGATTTTGGTAACTCATCTACTTTGTAACCTTTAGGAATTTGCATGGTGAGGGTATAAATATCATCAAAAGTAAATGGCATTTCTACCGGGTAAAATCTCTCTGCAGCTGCGAAGGGATTTTTTGTGGTGGCTTCTGTAAGCAACGGATTAAAATAAACGAGATCGCTTTCGCCAAAGGAGGTAAACTTAAGGTCTACTTTAAGGCCCACCGGGTCTTTCAAAGATTTCAAGGAGTCTATTTGAACATTGCTGGTTGCAATTTCTTCCGGGTATGATTCTATGATGGATTTTTTATAATTTTCCTGGGAAGTGGTAGCCAGCCTGTTTCGTATTTGCAACGATTCAAACGCACCCAATTGCTTAGAAAGTGTTCCCTGAAAAGCGCCGTTATCGTTATTGTAAATATAGATAAAGCTGTTGCTGACCTCTTTTAACGAATCGGCTACAAAGTAGACCGGGGCGGCATCGGTTCGTGATATCGCCCTTGCCTGCCCGTTGTACACTTTCGCTGGCAGCATGCCAAAGGCAAGGTTGCGGGAAGTGGCATCCAGGTAATAGTCTCTGTTTTCTAAAGATACTTTGGCTACCAAATAATTGTACCGGTCCATTAGCGGATAAAATTCGTGGGTAAAGCCATGATTCCTTGTGCTTAGAATAACCGGCGTTGCATCTATATTTTTGCTCTTGAGCATTGCAATCAAAAGCATGTTTATTTCTGCAATGGAACCATTCTTATTTTTAAAAATGTCTTTTAAATTTTTTGTTTGATAAATGCCGTAGTTGTCGTTGTGTGTAAAATTATCCCGCACAAATTCATAAATCTTTTGTGCCTTTTCGGTATTGCTGGTGGCTGATTGCACTATTTGTTTTACATCGTCATCCAGCCAGTTATTAGCCCTTGAAATAGGGAGGCCAAACTGTTCGTCTTCCATTAAATCGGAAGCTACTTTTTGCCAGCTGTTCATATAATTTTGAGGAATGCTGTTGGGATATGCTATCTGGTTCAATTGAAACTCAATTTTTGAAACAGAATTATTTACGGTGGTGGTATAGGCCTCCTCCTTTAATGCAGGTACGTTCTTCATTACCCAGTTATGATAGTCTATAAGGCCATCTATACTAAAATTATTTGAACCGGAAGTAACGTTTCCCTGCATGCCCCCGCCGTCTCTTTCTACACGTTCTCTAAATGAGAAACTCGTTCGAGAACTTTTTACATCATTTATCAAAAAAGGCTGGTAGCCTTGCGAGAGGGTAACATATTTAAAAAACTCCGGTATGGCTGCTTCATACTGGCTCCACAAAACAGGATATTCTCCCTGGAACGTCCATGGTTGCAGGTTGCTGAAAAAAGGAGATTTTACTTCGTAGTAATATTCTATAATACTGCCTTCTTTTACCCCCGGGAACGTAAACTTTTTTACCAACCAGTTTTTACTTCGCTTTTCGGTAAATATGGAGGCCTTTGTAACTTTAGTTTCTACCACTTTCCCATTTTCCAGGTTATACGTGTAAGCATCCAGATCCTGCAATTCTTCCTCCTTGCCATTACCGCCCACATAAAGAGGAATGCTTATGGTGGCAGCATCAAAGCCATTTTTATTAATGATTTTGATCCGTTTTTTTTCTTTAAAAAGTAAAGAGAAAGTCATGTCCGTTGTATTGGCCATAAACTTAGAGTTGCCCACATCCGCTATTACAACAGCACTGGTACCAGAATCTACAAGGGCAGATTTTATATTAAAATCTTCAGGGGTAATTTTTCCAAACTTAAATTTTTCCTGTGCCTGGGCTGTTGTTTGAAATAGGAAGATTGCCAGCAATAATGCGGCGGATAGAGCTGTTCGCATAAGGTTAGGTTTGGGTGAATTAATTTTGCTGCACTAAATATAGATTTTATTCTCAACCCAAAAAAAATAACTGTGAGATATAGTTAATAAGCTTCCATAATAAAATTGGAGACTGTCGCAAAAGTCAGCGTTTGTTTTAATTTTTCAGATGGGCTTGTGCTGTTATCTGCAAGGGCCATACACCTGATGGAGTAACGGACGCTTCATATTTTAAAAAAGTCTTAGGTATTTTGGTCCCGTAACATCAATTGATTGTCTGGACCTAGACTAGCATTAGAAAAAGGCGCATGTTTATGCGCAGCAACATTGTTAACCATTCGCTGCAAAAAGGCAGTGACAGGAACTTCTGTGAGCTTGTAAGTTGAAGCGGCCAGGATCGGCCTTGTAATAAAGACCTTTTAGTTGGAGGACAGTAGTAAGTTCGTGGATCACCAGGGCCAAAACCGAAATGGTCAAGGAAAGGCATTTGCCCCGGCAAAAAGTTATACTACTTTATAGCCAACATAAGTTTGCTCCAAATTTCATTATCAAAATTTGATAAAGCATAAGTAACCGGCGCATTGGAAGGCGACCCATGCCTTATTACCACCAGGTCTTTACTTTTTACTACATAAATCTTTTTATCACCGTAGCCCAGTGCTGCAATCAGATCTGAAGGCGCATTGGCCATCAAAGGCCCATTGTAAGATTGAAGGCTTGTTCCGGGTAAAATAAATGATGACTTGCCGTTTAGCCACCAGAGATAGCCGTAAGAAGGATTGATACTTTGTGTTGAGTTGGTCATGGCTTGAAAATACGTTGCATTATTCATGACGCTGCCGCCATTCCATTTTCCCCCGGAAAGTATCATTAAACCAAACCTTGCCATATCCCTGCCGGAGCAGGACATAGAAGGGCCGCCACCCGGCTCCACATCCCAAAAGGAATTTTGCATACCAATTTTACTCCACAGTTGTTCATTGGTATACTCCGTATTGGTTTTGCCATATGCTGTTGCAAGTACGTTGTATATTTTATGATAGGCCGGTGTATTATAAAACCATTTTGTCCCCGCCGGCGCATCGTACGATAAAGATAAATCGTCCTTTAATCCGCTGGTCATGCTTAATAAATGCTGAACGGTAATTAAATTTTCCTGTAGTAAGGAAGCGCCACTCCAGCCTCTGCCGAGGTAGTCGCTTACTTTTTTTGTAATATCAAGTTTGCCCTGCTCTTGCGCAAGCCCGGCTAAAAATGCACCTATACTTTTTGTGGATGAAAATATCCTGGCTGAGGAGGTAGCCGAAAAGCTGCGCCAATACTTTTCCGTTACGATCTTGCCTTTATATAAAATGATAAATGCAGTAGAGTTATTTGAATCTACGTACCTGATGAGGTCATTTAATTTTGCAGTATCCCAGCCAAGACTTACAGGATCCGTATTTTCCCAGGCACTGCCCGTTAGTGGTGGGTAATAATAACCCGCTACCGGCGCAACTGGAATATCAACAGGGTCGGCTTTGTCGCAGGCAAATAGAGTTAGGACATAAACAATCGATACAGCGTAATAAAATCGGTTGGCCATTTGTTTTTTCTTTTTGGACTTCCCAGTCACTGGAAAGTTTAACTAAACATTGTAAAACGCCGCTTGAACCCAATTATTGCCGGCGAGCCGGGCAGCATACACTCAAACACTGGGCTGCGTTTAACCCAAAACTAAACCTACCTGATAGTGTGGAAGTAAGTGTGGATCCAAAGAAAGACCTGCAGTTGATGCAAGTGTGCTGCTAACGATCAGGCCGCAGCACAAAAAAAATCCCACCAAACGGTGGGACTTCTTTTAAATCAATTCTTTTCAGTTTTAAGCTACTGCTTTATTTACCAGCGCTGCAGCTTCGCTCAGCAATATGGCGCTTTGCACTTTCAGGCCGCTCTCGTCTATCAGTTTTTTCGCAACATCGGCATTGGTGCCTTGCAGACGAACGATGATAGGAATTTCGATATTGCCAATGCTGGTGTAAGCATCAATAACGCCCTGGGCCACACGATCGCAACGAACGATACCACCGAAAATATTAATCAGGATGGCTTTGACTTTTGGATCTTTTAAGATAATGCGGAAACCAGCTTCTACTGTTTGCGCATTGGCGGTACCGCCCACGTCTAAGAAGTTGGCAGGTTCGCCACCACTTAACTTAATCATATCCATGGTTGCCATAGCCAGGCCTGCACCATTTACCATACAACCTACGTTGCCATCTAATTTTACAAAATTCAGGTTGAATTTACCAGCTTCCACTTCCGTAGGATCTTCTTCGCTCACGTCTCTCAATGCAGCTACGTCCGGGTGACGCATCAAGGCATTGTCGTCTACATTCATTTTACAATCAACCGCAATGATCTTTTCGTCACTGGTTTTGAAAAGAGGATTTATTTCCAACATGCCACAATCCAAATCAGCATAAGCAGTATAAAGATTGGTAACAAACTTTACGCAATTCTTCATAGCCTCGCCGCTAAGACCAAGGTTGAATGCAATTTTGCGGGCTTGAAAAGCTTCGAGTTTTCCGCCAGGGTACACCCACTCTTTGAATATTTTTTCGGGGGTATCGTGCGCAACATCTTCAATGTTCATACCACCTTCGGTACTATACATAATTACATCTTGCCCTTTGGTTCTATCCAGCAATATGGAAAGATAAAATTCCTTTACCGGGTTGGGGCCTTCATAATATACGTCCTGGGCTACCAGTATTTTATTTACCAATTTACCAGCAGGGCCGGTTTGGATGGTTACCAAAGTGCCGCCCAACAAATTGCCGGCAATCTTTACCACATCTTCTGCGCTTTTAGCAACCTGCACACCACGCTGATCTTTTCCAATAATGGTTCCTTTACCACGGCCACCTGCATGGATTTGTGCCTTTACCACTGCAAACTTGCTGCTGTATTGTGTATGAATTTGCCTGTAAGCTTCTTCTGCTTCGCCGGGGGTATTGCATGCAATGCCTTCCTGCACGGGAACATTGTATTTCTTTAAAAGACTTTTAGCCTGGTATTCGTGAAGA
>JANPJW010000369.1:0-2064 GCA_031425715.1 Chitinophagaceae bacterium
CTCGGCCAAAAAACCGATCAGGTCATTGTATTCAAAACTGTAAAAGGTCATGCTCTCAAAAGTGCTCAGGGGATTTAAGATCTGGCTACCGTTAACAATTATTTTAAAAGTCGCATCGCTGCTCAACAATGCATTTTTCAACCAATCCATTTGCTTGCTGCCAAAATAGGTTTTCAAGGCAGATGAATTACCATCGATGCTGTCTTTAAAATTTGGGTGACTCCTAAAAAAGCGATCATCGGTTAAAAAGAAATCTACATCGCTGTAGGAGAATTGAGTATAGATACCTTTCTCTTCCTCGCCATAGGTAGGGTTGAGACTGTAATTTCTGAATATGTTGCGGCTCTCCTCCTTGAGGGGATAACTTTTGCCAGCATCGTTTGGCCCGTAATCGTGATCGTCCCAAATGGCGTATTGCGGCATGCTTGCCATAAAAGGCTGAATTATTTTTTGCCCCCTGTCCCGGGAAGCCCTATAGTTAAGCCCCCACACCGTGCTGTAGTCTACTTCTCTTGTATACCAATTATCGCCCATCCAAATGTGAAAGCTGGCAGGTGTTTTTGCCATGGTTTCAAAGATAGACGAATCGCCACCATAGGGTTTACCCGGCCGGTCGTAAACGGGCTCATTAAAATAGGCACAACTGCCTGCCAGGAAACTAAAATCTGGTGCTGGCTTGCGGTACTGCCAAAGGTCTTTGGTGGTAAACTGTGTAGCAAAATTGGAAGTAATCGTCTTGCCATCAACTATGAGTGCATATTGATAAGTAGTGTTGGGCTCAAGGCCGTTCAATTCAATTTTTAAAGGATTAAATTCTTTTCCCAGGGCACCCTTATAATAAATTATTTTGCCAGAAACCGGCTTCCCTTTCGGAAAATATTTTACCGCAACTACCCTCACCGCCGGAGATACTTCTGCCCATACCGAGGCATTTCGTAACTCTACATTGCCAGCCCAGGGACCACTTACCAACGCAGATTGTGCTACTGCACCAAACTGAACTAACATCAGTATCCAAAGTGAACTCATTAAATAGCGCATGAATTTTTTTGGTGCAAATTACTACATTCCTCTTTTGCCCGCCTGTCATAAAAAGCTGCCTCCCTTTTAGGAGGCAGCATGTTGATAGTTTTCGGGTAATTCGTTAAAAGGTAAAACCTTGTATTTCGTTGCCATCAGCTTTGTAATAAACTACCCTGCCCAGTTCATCAATTTTATAATCGGGATCTTTTTTATCGCCAAAAATCATTTTCTTCATTTGCTTACCGGTATTCTTGTCTATCATCATTACACCTGCATCCTTGGCCATGTTACTTCCTCCAAAATTGGTGAGCATGCTCATGAAATTATTGGCTTCTTTAGTGGCTTTGAATCGTTTGCTGATAGATGCAAAACTGCTTGCAGCAGCACCAGCGAAATTTGAAGCATTGGCACTGGCATTCTTGATATCGCTGTCCATGGAAGAATTCGTACTTCCGTAGTAGCCTTTTGCATAACTTAATTGTGCCGACTGTGCTGCTTGCTGTGCTGCCACCATAGATGATGCAAGCCCGCCCAGGCCACTCATCAATTTCCCCGCCATGGTACGGCCAGGAGCGGGCTGGTAATTGTGCCACACTTGCTTTCCGTTCAGGTCATAAAGCCTCGCATTTTGATCGGAAGTAAGTAAAATACCGTTATCCCGAACTTGTAAAGAAGAAGGTTCCTCCTTGCCGTTGAAACTGATACCGGTAACCCATTCTGCAAGATCTCCTTTTTCAAAATCTACTTTGTAAATAATATCATTGGCAAACACATACCCTGTTTTACCAGATGCATTGTCGCCCACACAGTTCTTCACCTGGAAACCTTTTTTCCATGTTTTTTCTGCTGTTTCCAAATCAAGAATATTGATCTGGTCTTCGGTGCGATAGTAAAGACCCTGCGGCACCAATTGCAGATCTCTTATAGATCCTTTTATGGGCAATGGTTTCTTGGTGATGGATTTACCCTCGTCCAGGTTTAGTATGCTAATAAAGTTGGTGCCCTGATCCCTTGCTGTGGCTAATATTAATTTATTGCCGG
>JANPJW010000370.1:0-7930 GCA_031425715.1 Chitinophagaceae bacterium
CATAACCTTAAAACACAAACCATATGTCTGCATTTGTAGGTGAATTAATTGGCACAGCTGTGCTCATCATCATTGGCAATGGTGTGGTAGCCAATGTTGTTTTAGACAAAACAAAAGGACAAAACAGCGGGTGGATTGTAATCACATTTGGCTGGGCCATGGCCGTATTTATGGGAGTATACAGCTCTAACAACCTGGGTGGTGGCGGTCACTTGAATCCTGCAATCACCATCGCCCTGGCGCTGTTTAAAGGCTTTGAATCTGAGATGATTTTACCCTATATAGCCGGGCAAATGTCGGGCGCTTTCCTTGGCTCCGTGATTGTATGGTTGGCATACCACCAACATTTTACTGCCACAGAAAACAAAGACCTAAAGCTGGCGGTTTTCTGCACAAGTCCCGCTATCAGAAGTACTCCACACAACCTTTTAACTGAAATGATTGGCTCCGCTATGCTCACTTTTGCAGCCCTGGCCATGTCTCCTTCTGCAGCCTCGCTTGGTACTTTAGATGCGTTGCCCATTGCATTGGTAGTATTGGGCATCGGCTTGGCACTGGGAGGGCCCACGGGCTATGCCATTAATCCGGCCAGGGATTTAGCGCCAAGATTTGCACATTTTGTCTTGCCCATCAAAAACAAAAGAGACAGCGATTGGAGCTATAGTTGGATTCCTGTGGTGGGCCCCATCGTTGGAGCCTTGTTGGCAGCGTGGGTGTTTTCAATGTTATAATTTATTGAGACAGTATGTAAGTCTTGCTGCTTTCTTTACGGGAAATCGAAATGAGCTGGCCTGGGCTCGCCCTAAATCTTAAACGGGCTCAAGGCTCGGCAGCACGAGATTGTTTTGTCTCATCTAAAAAGCTTTCCATCTTAGGCACTCGCAATCATCCTGTTGAAACTACCTCAACCGGTGCTTTCATTTGGCATAAACTTCGGCGAACTGCCTAATCGTTAACTAATTCTGATTGATTACCTTTGCCAGCCTGTCAATTTGGCTATAGAAAACGAATAGCACCATATTTGAACTGGATAGCAACCAACCAACAACATTACAGCATTACACTTATATTAAAATTATGTTAGGTATCATTTCCAAAATTTTTGGCGGTAGCAAGAGCGAGAAAGATGTAAAACTCATTATGCCCCAGGTAGAAAAAGCCAATCGCTTTTTTGCAGAATATCAATCCTTAACACACGATGAGCTCCGCAATAAGACCGTAGAATTCAAAACCCGCATCAAGGAGTATCTTACTGAAATAGACGAAACTATTTTAGCCAAAAGCAAGGATGCAGAATTGCTGCCGGTTTCTGAAATAAATGGCAGAGACATTATTTACAAAGAAATAGACGAGCTTAAAAAAGACAGGGACAAAAAGATAGAAGAAATTTTAAAAGAACTCTTGCCCGAAGCCTTTGCCGTGGTTAAAGAAACCAGTCGCCGTTTTAAAGAAAACGAAGTGCTGGTGGTAAAAGCTACCGACCTTGATAGGGAGCTGGCTACCAAAAAAGATCACATCTCTATAATAGGGGAAGAAGCGCATTTCAAAAATTCCTGGACTGCTGCCGGCGGACTTGTTACCTGGAACATGGTGCATTACGATGTGCAGCTCATAGGTGGAGCAGTATTGCACAGTGGTAAAATTGCAGAAATGGCTACCGGTGAAGGTAAAACGCTGGTAAGTACTCTGCCGGCTTACCTCAACGCATTGGCTGGCGAAGGTGTGCACATCGTAACGGTAAACGATTACCTGGCACGAAGAGATAGTGAGTGGAACGGTCCCATCTTTGAATGGCTCGGCCTGAGGGTAGATTGTATTGACAAACACGAACCCAATAGTGATGCCCGCCGCAATGCTTACAACGCAGACATTACCTATGGTACCAACAACGAATTTGGTTTCGATTACCTGCGGGATAACATGGTGCATAGCCCCGATGAAATGGTACAACGCAAACATCATTTTGCGATGGTGGATGAGGTTGATAGTGTGTTGATAGATGATGCCCGTACACCACTTATTATTAGTGGGCCCGTTGGCCACAGCGACAACACGCAGCAATTTTTTGATTTGAAGCCACGCATTGAGCGCCTGATAGAAGTTCAGAAAAAAGCAACGAATCAATACCTGATTGAAGCGAAGAAAAAAATTGCAGAAGGCAACGATGATCCCAAAGATGGTGGTCTTGCATTGATGAGGGCACACCGTGGTTTACCAAAGAACAGCGCCCTTATTAAATTTTTGAGTGAGCCGGGCATGAGGGTTAAACTGCAGAAAACTGAAAACTATTACCTGGCCGATCAGCAAAAAGAAATGCCTAAGGTAGACACTGAACTCTATTTTTCAATTGATGAAAAAAACAACCAGGTAGAGCTTACTGACAAGGGTATTCAACTGATAACAGGGCAAGGAGAAGATGAGGAATTTTTCGTACTGCCTGATATTGCCACCAAGCTGGGTGAAATTGATAAAACAGATATGACTGCTGATGAAAAACTGCAGCGTAAAGAAAATTTACTCAACGAGTATGCTCTTAAAGCAGACCGCATACACACGGTGCAGCAATTGCTGAAAGCCTACACGCTCTTTGAAAAAGACATTGAGTATGTGGTGATGGAAGAAGCGGTTAAAATTGTAGACGAGCAAACGGGCCGTATCATGGAAGGACGACGCTACAGCGATGGCCTGCACCAGGCCATAGAAGCTAAAGAAAACGTGAAGATTGAAGCCTCCACACAAACTTATGCCACCGTTACTTTGCAGAACTTTTTTAGGATGTACCACAAACTTTGTGGTATGACGGGTACGGCAGAAACAGAAGCTGCTGAGCTTTGGAGTATTTATAAATTAGATGTTGCTTCCATTCCTACCAACGTAAAGTTGATAAGGAAAGATGAGCAGGACATGGTGTATAAAACCAAGCGTGAAAAGTATAAGGCAGTTATAGACCAGGTGGAAACCAACAGGCAGGATGGAAGGCCAACACTGGTAGGTACCACATCGGTAGAAGTGAGTGAATTGCTGAGCCGCATGTTAAAGCAAAAAAATATTCCACACAATGTTTTGAATGCGAAGCAGCATAGCAGGGAAGCACAGGTGGTGGCCGAGGCTGGTATGGCAGGCGCCGTAACCATCGCTACCAACATGGCAGGCCGTGGTACAGATATCAAACTCGGGCCAGGCGTTAAGGAGGCTGGCGGTCTGGCCATCATTGGAACAGAACGCCACGAAAGTCGTCGTGTAGACAGGCAGTTGCGTGGTCGTGCGGGCAGACAGGGTGATCCCGGAAGTTCTAATTTCTATGTATCGCTGGAAGATGACCTCATGCGTATGTTTGGAAGCGAGCGTATTGCAGGGTTAATGGACAGGATGGGTTACAAAGAAGGCGAAGTGATTCAGCACAGCATGATCACCAAAAGCATAGAAAGAGCACAGAAAAAAGTGGAGGAAAATAACTTTGGCATTCGCAAGCGCTTGCTGGAGTACGATGATGTGATGAACAAACAACGTAACGTGGTGTATGGCAAACGTAACCATGCCTTGTTTGGCGAAAGGCTTGCACTGGATTTAGACAATGCCTTTTATTCAGTAGCAGATGGCCTGGTAAATTCGTTTAAAGAAACCAACGATTTTGAGGGCTTCAAGCTGGCAGTGATCATGAATTTTGGTATTGATGCCAGCATTACCGCAACCGAACTGGATAAAGAGAATGCTGCGCTGCTAACAGAAAAATTGTACAGCGAAGCCATCACCTTGTACAGCCGTAAAAAGGAAGCCCTTGCACAACAAACTTTACCCATCATTACCAACATACGCAAAGAGCAGGGTAACCATATAGAGAATGTGGCCGTGCCATTTACCGATGGTAAAAAAGGCATACAGGTATTGGCCAACCTGGATAAGTATCTTGCAAGCAATGGCCTGGAACTCGGCAGCTCTTTGGAACGCAGCATTACCCTTTCCCTGATTGATGATGCCTGGAAAGAGCATTTGCGGGCGATGGATGATCTGCGCCAAAGTGTGCAAACGGCGGGCTACGAACAGAAAGATCCGTTGGTGATTTACAAGATTGAAGCCTACAATTCCTTTAAGCAAATGGATGACCAGGTAAACAAAGACATTGTAAGTTTCCTGAGCCATGCCGGTATACCGATGGAGGAAACGAACAGTGGAAAAATTAAAGAAGGAAGAGAAGAAAAGACAGATATGAGCCGCATGAATGTAAACAAGGCGGAGATAGATGCGGCCGGTGACGATTATGCTGCCAATGAAAGGGATTATTTCGACCCGTCTACCCCGGTAAAACAGGCACCGGTAAGAGTAGAGCCCAAGATTGGGAGAAACGACCCCTGCCCTTGTGGAAGCGGTAAAAAATACAAACAGTGTCATGGCAAAGATGCCTAGGTCCCGATAGGGTCAATTAGTCGAACTTTTAGTGAGAGCATCCGGCAAGGGTGCTCTTTTTTTTGTGCGTTCATTACGGGCAAAAGGGTTTTGAAACGCAACAGTTTTTGAAAGCAGGGCTATTGGTAGCAGAACTCCCACATGAAATTTTTTTAGAAAATTTTGTACAAAACCTAGTTAAATGGGCAGCGTTTGGCTAAACGCTGCCGGTAATTTGCCCGTATATGACTTTTTAAATCTACCTACACTTTATGAAAGATAATATGCGCTCTATTGCAATGCTGCTGCTCGCAGCTGGCACTTTGTTGCTGGCCTGTAAAAAAAATATGCCCGATGTAGTGCCTACTCCGCTGGTGGTAACCACACCCATAGATGTGCCCTCTGCAGACAGGATAAAAGACAGCAGTTTGTTTTATGCAAAGGATTTGTACTTATGGAACACCCAAATACCAGATACTTTCAATGCACGTGGCTATACCGACCCTGCGGATATTATGCGAGGTATCCGGCCCTACAGTATAGAGCCAGGATTTTCCGGGCCGGTTGACAAATGGAGCTTTGCTATGAAAAAAACAGACTGGGATCGGCAGGCGGGTGGAATGAGTTTATTGGCCGACGTAGCCAACGATGCCGGAGACTTTGGCTTGACTGTTTTCTTTAGGGCCGAAGGAGATTTAAGGGTAAGATTGGTGGAGCCCAACTCTCCCGCAGGAAGGGCAGGCATCAAACGAGGCTGGCGCATTACAGAATTAAATGGCAGTACCAACATGACCACTGGCAACGCCACCTACATCATTAAAAACGTGTATGAATCGGCCAACACCAGTTTTAAATTTGTGAAGCCCGGTAATACCAGTGAGGCAACAACATTGCAGGCGGCTCATTACACAGAAAAGCCGGTATACCTGGATACTGTTTACAACATAGGTGACAAACGCATCGGCTACCTGGTTTACAATTCTTTTTTAGGAAACACAGCACAGGTAACTTCCGAATTGCAGGCTGTCTTCAATCGCTTTGCCGGCAGCCAGGTTACAGACCTTGTCGTAGATCTGCGATACAATGGCGGTGGCTATGTATCCTTGGCCGAAATGCTGGCAAATTACCTTGCCCCGTCCAGCGCACAGGGAGGTCTGATGATGAAGCAAGTGTACAATGCAAAAAATAGCTCCAGTAACAGTAATTCTTATTTTCAAAAATCGGGCAGCCTCAATCTAAATACGCTCTACTTTATTGTTACCCGAAGCACTGCCTCGGCCAGTGAGCTTTTAATAAATACATTGAAGCCTTACATGGATGTAAAATTACTTGGACCCACGGCTACACATGGCAAGCCAGTCGGATTCTTCCCGCAGCCTGTAGGCGACTGGTACGTTTTTCCGGTATCTTTTAAAACTACTAACAAGAATGGCGAAGGCAGTTACTTCAATGGTCTGCCTGTAGACGCTATGGTAGCAGATGGACTTGATAAAGATTGGGGTGACCCTACCGAGAGCTGCCTTGCCAGTGCCCTCAAGAAAATTACGACAGGCAGTTACCTGCGGCAGGTGCCGGACGAAGTTCCGAATGCTGCTGCACTGGCAGGCAATGTACAACTGGACAAACCTTTTATAAAAATTACCATTGGCAAACAATAAAGCAAAGCCCGCAAGCAAATTTTTCGGGTTCGCCTTATAAGGCAATCAACACAACTCTTCCATGAAGCGGAATGCGTTTATAATAAAAAAGAGCCTCTTTTCAGGATGCTCTTTTTTATTGGCTAAAGGTTATCCAGGTTCCTACAGGTACAACATTATGCATTCCCGCTTTTGTATAGTATCTTTTGTACTCAATCGTTTTTACATAAAACACTTAACTAAATGATGAGGCTACTATTTTTATCCATGTTGATGGCATTGCAAGGCAATGCCCAAACCGTTATTACCAACGTTACTTTACTGGATGTTGAAAAACAGCAATTGATTTCCAATGCAACGGTGAGCATTACAGGAAATAAAATAGTATCTGTTGGTACAAAAAAGGTAACGCCGGGAGCAGGATCGGTTGTTATAGATGGCACCGGTAAATTCCTGCTGCCTGGCATGACAGATGCTCATATCCATTTTTTTCAAAGCGGCGGTTTGTATACAAGGCCAGATGCTATTGATCTTAAAAAGTACACTCCCTACGAAAAGGAAATTGAGTTTGGTAAAACTAATATGGAAGATGTGTTAAAGAGAAATACCCGGTTGGGCATTACCAGCGTGATAGACGTAGGTGCCAATTATAATATGCTGGGGTTAAGAAACAACTTTAAAGATAAAAGTTATGCTCCTGCCGTGTACATGACGGGCCCGCTTTTGACTACTTACGAGCCCGCTGCTTTTAAAAATTTAGGTAAAGATGAACCGTTTAGCCTCGTAAAAACAGCAGAGGAAGGGCGTGCCATGGTACAGGCGCAGCTTCCCTACAAGCCAGACTTTATAAAAATCTGGTACATCATTATAGGAGCCAATAAGGAGGAAGTGGCCCGCAAGCATTTGCCAATGATCAAAGCCATCATTGACGAGGCACACAAAAATAATTTAAAAGTGGCCGTTCATGCCACGGAGAGAATTGCTGCGCAACTGTCCATAGAGAGCGGGGCAGATTACCTGGTGCACAGCGTAGATGACGAAGTGGTAAAAGATGATTTTATAAAATTATTAAAAGAAAAGAAAACTGTGCTGTGCCCAACGTTGGTGGTGTACGATAACTACAACAAAGTGTTTGGCCAGGAATATGTTTTTCAAATGAATGAGTTTACAGGCTCTAATCCTTACCAGTTAAGTACGCTGTTCGATCTGCAACATTTGCCCGAACCCATGATCAAACTATACAGGGAGCAAACCCGCAAGGGAAAAGCTACTGCAAAAACTCTGGATTCCATTTGCCTGGTTAATTTAAAAAAGTTGGTAGACGGCGGTGTTCGCATTGCAGCAGGAACGGATGCCGGTAATATCGGTACCATGCACGGCGGTTCTTATTTGTCGGAGTTATTAAAAATGCAAGAGTCGGGCATGAGTAACTGGCAGGTATTGCAATCGGCTACTATCAACCCCATGTACATATTGAATAAAGAAAATGAGAGTGGTAGCATTGCAAAAGGAAAAATTGCCGACCTGGTTTTGCTAGATGCAAATCCGCTAGACGATCTGAATAATCTCACCAGGATTGACCTCGTTATCAACAAGGGGAATTTAATCAGGCCCGATACGCTGATAAAAGAAACGCCACTTGCCCTGGTGCAGCGTCAGTTAAATGCCTACAACGCCAGAGACCTGGAGGCTTTTCTGGAACCCTATGCAGATGATGTAGAATTATATGATTACAAAACCGGTAAACTTCTAGGAAAAGGTAAGGAGAGCATGCGCAAAGACTATGCTTTTTTTAAACAAGCGCCAGAGCTGCATTGCGAAATAAAGGCAAGAATCGTTCAGGGAAATGTGGTCATCGACAAGGAATATGTGACAGGCTTTGGAGGCCCTGCTGTGGAAGCCACGGCTAT
>JANPJW010000371.1:0-2274 GCA_031425715.1 Chitinophagaceae bacterium
CCAGCTCATCGATAAAGAACAAGGTTATGACATTGGCATTTTCAATAAAATGCTTCATGTTTTTAAAGTGAGAGGAGTAGGAACTCAGTTCAAATTCCAGGCTTTGCGTATCGCCAATGTGAATCATGAGTTGTTTAAAAATACCCATCTCACTGTCGGGACTAACCGACACCAGCAATCCCGCCTGCAGCATAACCTGCAGCAAACCAACCGTTTTTAAAGTAACGGTTTTACCACCGGCATTGGGCCCGCTGATCACCAATATACTGTTCTGCTGATCTAACCTTAAATTGATGGGTACTGTTTTCTTTTGTTGCTTTTGATTGTATAAAAGCAACAATGGATGGTAGGCATCTATCAGGTTGATATGGCCTTTGTCTAAGAGCACCGGGTAATGGCCACCAATATCTATGGCCAATTTTGCCTTGGCACGAATAAAATCAAAGTCGCCCGCCATGTCGTGATAGCTCTTTAACAGTGGCGCATACACGCTTAATTGCTGCGTGAGTTGCCGGAGGATCCGATAGACTTCTTTCGTTTCTTCATATTCCAAAGAAAAAATATCGTTGTTGAGTTCGGTGGTCTCTTCCGGTTCTATAAAACTGGTGCGCCTGCTATCGCTTTCGCCATGCAACACGCCTTTTACCGTTCGTTTTTGCTCTGCAAAAACGGCCAGCACCCTACGGCCATTCATAAAACTTTCCTCAATATCTGCCAGGTAACCCTGCTTATTCATTTTGCTTACGATACGATCAAAAAGTCTTCGCAACTCATTGCGCTTGCGGTAAAGCTTCATGCGTATATCCCGAAGCTCATCACTGGCGCTGTCTTTTACAAGTCCTGTTTCATCCAGCACAATATCTATCAGGTGCCTGATATCCTTTTCGTAGTAACTATCTTTTATTACTCTGGCTAGGCCGGGGTAAGCATCTCTTATTTCGTTGGTGAACCATCTATAAATGCTGTTGGTATTTTCTGCCAGGCGGCGGATGAGCAGGAATTGTTCGCCACTAAGGGAGGCTCCAGGTATGCCCAGCAACTTGAGATCCCTGCTAATGTTGAGTGTAAAATCGTTTGGGAAATGCAGCCCGCTTTGCAGCAGCAGCTTAAATTCGTGCGCCTGCTGCAGGTCGTTTTCTATAAACTCTTTTTTGGTGTGGATGCGCAACTCCAACGAACGCTCTTTGGCAAAATCTGTTCTGCAATGCGCTGCCAGCAGTTCTTTTACCTTGTCAAATTCTAATTGATGTAAGGTTGATTCGGGGAAAAATTTCATGTTGCCTCACCCCCAACCCCCTCTCCTAAAGGGAGGGGGCTTAGTCCCTAATGGGCGGGGAATATTTTTTAAAATGAACTTTTAATATTTATTTTTTTAATAGCCCAATTTGAAGGACCACAATATTTATTTTAACGCCGCAATTATTTGTTCATGCATTGTTGCTGTACAAGTGAGTGACACAACAATGTTGATAGTAGTACTCAAGCTTGTTAAAAAATAAAAAGAATAACAATCATAAATAGCAACAAGTCTGTAACACAGCAACGACCAAAGTTCCCCCTTCAGGGGGACAGGGGGGCCATTTTAATCCAACTTCAACACCGCTAAAAACGCCTCCTGTGGTATCTCAACATTTCCTATCTGGCGCATTCTCTTTTTACCTTCCTTTTGCTTTTCCAGGAGTTTGCGCTTACGACTGATATCACCACCATAACATTTGGCGGTAACATCCTTGCGCATTGCGCTGATGTTTTCCCTGGCAATTACTTTGGCCCCAATGGCTGCCTGTATGGCTATCTGGAATTGCTGACGGGTTAATAATTCTTTTAATTTTTCGCAAAGCTTGCGGCCAAACTCATGGCTACGGCTGCGGTGTATTAAGGCACTGAGTGCATCTACTTTTTCTCCGTTGAGCATGATGTCCATGCGTACGATATCACTGTCTCTAAAGCCGATGGGATGGTAATCGAAAGAGGCATACCCCCGGGTTTGTGATTTTAGTTTATCGTAAAAATCGAAAACAATTTCGGTCAATGGCATTTCGAAAGTAAGTTCAACACGGGTTGGTGTAAGATAACCCTGGTGAATGAGCATACCACGCTTGCCAATGCAAAGCGTCATGATGTTTCCGATATATTCTGCCTGCGTAATAATTTGTGCTTTGATAAAAGGTTCTTCAATACGTTCGGTGCGACTTGGGTCGGGTAAGGTAGATGGGTTGTGCACATCAATCACTTCGCCCCGGGTGGTGTGCGCAATAAAGCTCACGTTGGGCA
>JANPJW010000372.1:0-4018 GCA_031425715.1 Chitinophagaceae bacterium
GAAAAAATATCCGCAACGGGTGCGCTGCATAAGATTTCCGCCCACGGTGGCCATATTTCTTATTTGTGGCGAAGCGCCGGCCTGCAGCGCCTGCGAAAGCAGGGGCAAATATTTTTTTACCAACTCATGCTCCGCTACCACACTGTTTAGCGCCAGGGCATCTATGCGAATGAGGTTGTTTATTTTGCTGATTGACTTGAGTGGAAGGGTAGTGATGTCTACGAGTTTTTGCGGCGTTGCCACATTTCGTTTCATTAGATCTACCAGGTTTGTTCCCCCTGCTATTACCTGTGCAGTAGCATCTTTGTTGAGTGCTGTGATCACTGCTTTTTGCGAAGCCGGTCTTATATAATCGAAGTTTATCATTGCTGAGATTTTGAAAGTTGATTGCGATTGCAGTTGCTGCGGATTACAAAAAGTGATTTTTATTTTACCAATCCCGATTTGGCCACATCCTGTATGGCATCCACAATGTTGGGATAGGCACCACAACGACAAATATTTCCGCTCATGTATTCCCTGATATCTTTTGCCGAGCCTGCATGCCCTTCTTTGATGCAAGCAACGGCACTCATTATTTGGCCGGGGGTACAGTAGCCACACTGAAACCCGTCGTGTTTTATAAACGACTCCTGCATAGGATGGAGTGCTTCGCCGTTTTGTAAACCTTCTATGGTGGTAATTTTTTTGCCATTTTGCATCACAGCAAGACTGAGGCAACTCAACACCCGCTGCCCATCTACCCACACTGTGCAGGCACCGCACTGTCCAAAGTCGCAACCTTTTTTTGAACCGGTTAGATGCAACTTGTCCCGCAACAGGTCTAGCAGGGTAACACGTGGCTCTATATCAAGCTTATGCAGAACGCCATTTACTTCCAACTGCACAGCCTGGTTTTCGAACCAGCCCGCCGCCTGTTCATCGATATTTTTTTCAGCTGCTTTTACCAGGGCAACAGGCGCCAAGGCAAGCGCCGTGAGTGCTGAGGATTGTTTTAAAAAATTTCTACGGGCATGATGCAAGGTTGTCTTTACATCATTTGCTGTTTTGTTATCATCAGTCATGGAGGAAAATTTTTATGAAAGTAAATTACAGAAATAATGTCAATAGACAATTTGCAATGGGCAATATACAACGGGCAATTTGCAATGAGCAATTTGCAATGAGCAATTTGCAATAGGCAATATACAACGGGCAATATACAATGGGCAATTTGCAATGGGCAATTCACAACGGGGAATTTGCAATAGGCAAAGGGCAATGGGTAATGGGTAATGGGTAATGGGCAATTATCTATTTTAGGCAAGCTCAACTCATACCTTTGAGCTTTCACCTTTGACCTTTGACCTTTCACCTTTGACCTTTCACCTTTGACCTTTCACCTTTCACCTTTCGCCCTCTACCTTCCACCATTCGCCTTCCACCTTTTCCCTCCTTAAGATAACGGCTGGTATATCACTTTGTCTATTCGATCTTCCAGCATGGGATCCTTCTCATGATTTATTTTATAAAACGCCTCGTAATAAGCTTTGATAATAGCAGTGACGGGTACGGTGAGCAGTGCACCCATCAACCCAAAGGCAGAGCCCATAACCAACAGCATAAATAAGGTAGATACAGGGTGTATATTCATCTTGGCCGCAAGTAGCCTTGGCATCACAAAATTTGACATCAGCTCACTCATAACGATGTAAAACAAAAGCACCCACAAGGCCGTGTAAGGCCCCACAGAAAAGGCTACCAGTATCGGTGGTATGGCCATTAGATAAAAACCAAGGTTGGGAATTAATTCTGCTACGATGGCAAGCGCTCCCCAAACCCAGGCGCCTGGCACACCCATGATAGATAAGAAAATGGTGCTGAAAACCGCTTCTATACTGCCACCAATAAGGTTCGCCCTTATCCAGCCCACCAACATTTTGCAGGTATGCATCAGCGCCGTTTGCGCTTTCTCCCTTTTATCGATATCAAAAAATGAATAGTAAATTTCTAACAGGGGCCTGGGCTTGGAAACTGCGTAACCAATAATGCAGGCAAACAGAATAAAAAGAAAAAAGCCACCCAAGAGCATGGCAGAATAAGTTTTTGCCCCGGTAAATAATTTTGATGTGGAAGGAATCCATTGGGTGAAGTCGGATCCATTTTTAGAAATCTCCTGGCTAATTTCAGGGTACTTACTAAACCAGCCCGCTGCAGCAGTACTTAGTCTGTTGATATAATTCGGAAGGTTTAAAACCAAAGATTGTAATTGCTCAAAAATTTTAGGAAAAATGAGCCAACCGATCAATGAAGCTATTAGTAGTATGATGGAGAATACTATCAAACTGGCGATAGGCCTTTTGATCTTCTTTTTCTCCAGCCAACTAACGGGTCCGTTTATGATTAAAGCGAAAACAATTGCAAGCATAAAAAGCAATAATATACTGGCCACCTTAAAAAGCAGCCAAAGCAGTACAATCATAATGGCGGTAAACGCAATTATTTTTGTGTATAATTTGAATACAGATTCGCTTTGTTCCTTTTCCAATACTAACTGTTTTATTAATGAGAGACTCAAAGCTGCACATCGGCAGCAGGGTTAATTTTTTAATTGATTACGGTGTTGTTGCTGTTGAGTACTGAAAATCTGGATGCATTTTTATAATTGTTGCTATAATACAGCCTATCCCTTGGTGAGTAGAACAATTTCTATTCCTAAAATTAATCATGCTTAAAAACAGCTTATGAAAATACTGTCTGCAAAACACATGGCATCATTGATTATCTCCTGGTGATGTTTTTTGGCTGCATCCCGCACAATGGTTAAGATGGAAGGAGCGCTTAGCTCCATAACTTACGGCCTTGCAGCATTGCACTTACTCGTAACTATCACTACAGGTTTTGAGCTGGGGTTGGTAAAATTCATTCCTTTTAGAATTCATGGCTTACTGGAGATAGTAGTGAGTCTTGCGGTGGCCATCCTGGCTGTTTGCTTTTACAACAACGGGTATGCGGCTGGCTTTAACTATTACATGGCATTGGCGGTTACCATCATGATCGTATTCATTTTAACTGATTTTAAAACACTCCCAAATAAGAGCCGATGATAGTCAGCGCTCTACGCACAGCATCTCCAAGTCTGATGGCGCACGCCTTACTAACTTATTAGATCACCGCATTTAAAATTCTTTTTGTGTATTTGGGTGCTGATAATTACCCAAACTGTGTCTGCCAGAATCAGTTACCGACAAGCTTGCTATTCAAAGCCGCTTACATTTGCAAACTAAACCATCCTCATTTAAGTGTGTATCTTTAAATAGATTCAATAGATGCAATTAAAGCGTAATTTAAAAATATGCCCAATAAAGCACTGCAGTTTGGTAAAGTTTTGATAGCTGCAGTAAAGTTATTCGTAAAAAACGACCCATTAAGAATGGCAGGGGCAACGGCGTTCTTCACCATGTTTGCTTTGCCACCCATCCTCATCATTTTAGTACAGGTGTTTAGCCTTTTTATCGATCCGCAAACCATCCGGCAGGAATTATTCAGCGGCCTTTCAGAAATTTTTGGCAAAGAAGCGGTGCGGCTCATCATTACCGTTATCAAGGCTTTTAATAAACTCACTTATAATTGGGCAGCAACGATCGTTGGGTTCCTGTTCCTCACTTTTGTGGCCACAACATTATTTAAAGTGATTAAAAGTTCCCTCAATCAAATCTGGGATTTGCCTGCACGAAAAGACCAGAAAGCTATCACAACAATTGGCTCCCGTTTGCAATCTCTTGTTGTGATACTGAGCACGGGCTTGCTGTTTTCTCTGGCGGTATTTATAGAAGCGTTGCAGGCCTTCATCGGGAATTACTTTTTTAAATTATTACCCAGCGTTTCTCCATTTTTCAATCGCTTCCAGGGTTTTGTAATTTCTACGTTGATAATGGCCATTTGGTTCCTGATGGTTTTTAGATACCTCTCTCATGCCCGGCCTGCGTGGCGCATCGCCTGGGTAGGAGCAATGTTTACTAGCCTGTTGTTTTCCTTT
>JANPJW010000373.1:0-1506 GCA_031425715.1 Chitinophagaceae bacterium
TTGTGAAAGCAAAGCCATTCAATTACTGGATTCTTCTTACACCAACGACGGCCTGGCTGTTACTGGTTGGTGGTGGGATCTTGGCAACGGACAGTTTTCTACCCAAAAAAATCCTACTGTTACTTACGCTAATGGCGGCCCCGTACAAATAAAATTAGTTGTTTATAACAGCCGCAATTGTAAAAGCGATACTTTAAAAACTACCATTCAGGTAGGTTACAAACCTGTTTCAAAATTTGGGCACAGCACTTCTTTGTGCAACAACAGCAACGTGCAGTTTTTTGATTCCTCTGCTGTACAAGGTGGTACCATTAGTCAATGGGAGTGGCTACATAACAACACAGTGTTTAGCGCCCAACAAAATCCAACACAATTTTTTCCGCCGGGAACCAACAATGTAGCACTCTTTGTAACAAGTAGCTTTGGTTGTAAATCGGATACCGCTTATAAAACATTCATTGTAAGATCTAAGCCTGTAGCAACGATGAATTTTGCAGATGCCTGTAAGTTGAGTACGGTCAATTTCGCCGCTGCAGAAACAACCAGTATTGGCATAAGCAATTGGTATTGGAGTTTTGGAGATGGTTCCAATGCAATGGGTAACCCCGTTACGCATGTATACAGTAGCAACAATACTTACAGTGTAAAACTGGTAGGTATTTCGGTAGAAGGTTGTTCCTCAGATACCATCACCTCGTCCATCAACATTTATGGTACCAATGCATTTGCCGGCAACGATACCATTGCAACAGCTGGGCAGCCGGTTCAGTTAAATGCCAGCGGCGGATTGAGTTATACCTGGTCGCCGGTTTTTGGGCTTAGTAATCCAAACGTTGCAAACCCGCTTGCTACCAACAATACCACGCAGACTTACCGGTTGAAGGCATTTACACCCGAGGGTTGTGAAAGTTTTGATGAAGTCACGATCAAGATTTATGAAGGGCCGGATATTTATTTGCCGAACGCTTTTACACCCAATGAGGATGGGTTGAATGATGTTTTTAAGGGAATACCGGTGGGAATTAAAGAGTTTAAATTTCTTAGAATATTCAATCGTTGGGGGCAGGAAGTTTTCAGCACAAAAGATTACAACAAAGGTTGGGATGGCAGATGGAAAGGGGTAAAGCAGGAAAAGGGAGTATTTGTGGTGTTGGCAAGCGGGGTAGATTTTACTGGCAAACCAATCAACAGAAAAACTACGGTGATGTTGATTCGTTAACCAGCCGGTTGCTTAAAAACGGACTGCTGCATCTTGCTTAAAAAGCTATACAGTTCGCTCATCGTTTTGATGTTCTCTACCACGAGAATTCCATTTTTACCTACCTGTTTTAATTTTCCTTTGTTGGTGCCGGTTTGCAAAAACAAGAGTACGCCATTAAAGGTTTCGCTTTGAAAATAGGGCGAATCAGGATTGCCCACAAAGAAGCATTTGAGCGTATCATTTTTCAGGAACATTTTTTCGAAGCCCAATAATACGGCTATGCGCCTGCAGCGCACGGTTGCAAA
>JANPJW010000374.1:0-5279 GCA_031425715.1 Chitinophagaceae bacterium
TGAGTTTAATAAATTTTCTTATAGTGTAAATGCTGCCAATAACAGGACTGCTCAAACAGACGAGTTATTTTTTACTGCGCAGCCATTAGTACTCAACCCCGATAAATCGCAGAGTATTGTATTTAGTTCCAAAGATTCTTCTGGAAAGCAGTTGCTGCACCAGTATGTAATCCGGCCTATGGATTATATGATGGACCTCAATATTTCATTCACCGGAGTGCCCCAATTGTTTACACAAAATACTGTCAACTTTCTCTGGCAGGCCGAAGCAGAGCAGGTGGAAAAAGACCATAAATATGAACTTACCCAAACTCATATTACTTATAATGAGAACGGAGCATTTGACTTTGAGCATATCGGAAGCGGGGATGACCTGAAGTTCAAAAAGCCACTGGATTGGATAGCACTAAAGCAGCAGTTTTTTGCAATGGGATTAGTGGCTAAAAACAAATTTAACACGGCAACGGTAAACTGGTTGGCTCCCGCCGACAGCAGCAGATACATTACACGTGCCGTAACAAATGCA
Organism: Chitinophagaceae bacterium; assembly: GCA_031425715.1. Classification (GTDB taxonomy): domain Bacteria; phylum Bacteroidota; class Bacteroidia; order Chitinophagales; family Chitinophagaceae; genus Ferruginibacter. The sequence continues at coordinate 527 of JANPJW010000374.1, forward strand.
ACTGTTGTTTTACCCGCAGCCAATACATCAGCTATACCTCTGCAATTTTATTACGGCCCGAGTGATTATAATATCTTAAAGCAGTACAACAACCAATTGGAGAACATAGTGCCGTATGGCACTGGCGTGTTTGCATTTGTAAAGTACATCAACCGTTACTTTCTATTGCCGGTTTTCGATTTTTTGCAAAAGCATGTCGCCAGTATGGGAATTGTAATTTTATTGCTCACCCTGCTTATCCGTTTAATTACTTCCCCGATATTATACAAAAGTTACCTCAGTGGTGCAAAGATGAAGCTTCTTAAACCCGAGGTGGATGCTTTAAAAGCTAAGTATAAAGACGATCAGCAGGCATTCGGAATGGAACAAATGAAATTGTGGCGGAGTGCCGGTGTGAGCCCGCTAGGAGGTTGTTTGCCTGCCCTGTTGCAGATTCCTATTTTTATGTCGCTGTATTACTTCTTCCAATCAAATATTGATTTGCGAGGAAAAAATTTCTTGTGGAGCAACGATCTTGCAGCCTATGACTCTATCTATGATCTTCCTTTTAGTATTCCCTTTTACGGTGATCATGTGAGTTTGTTTACCATTACTGCTACACTTACAAGTTTACTTATTTCCATCTATAGCATGAGTAGCATGCAGGATAACAGCAACCCGGTAATGAAATATATGCCCTATATTTTCCCCGTGTTACTATTGGGCGTGTTCAACACATTGCCTTCTGCACTCACCTGGTACTATACGGTGTCTAATACCATAACACTCCTGTTGCAAATTGTAATTCAGAAATATATCATCAATCATGAAAAAATTACTGCGCAAATGGCAGAAAATATGAAGAAACCGGTTAAAAAATCTAAAATGCAGGAGCGAATTGAAGCAATGCAGGAAAGCCAGAAAAAGATTCAGGATATGAAAAAAAATACTGCAAAAAAGTAAGAATACGTTAAATATGTAAAACCTGCGCTGTAAAACAGCGCAGGTTTTTTTATACCCATATGCAAAAGCTTTATTGGTATGCTATTGTCATATCTTTATCGTAACTAATCATTCAAACTATGAAATTTGTAAGTGCAGTTTTTTTGTTGCTTTTTCTTCAAGGAACTGCCCAACCTCTTTATGCGCAAAAGCAACTTTCTGAAGGGAGCTTGCAATATGATATTTCTATTACCTCATCTAAGGCAGAAGCTCCCATTGCAAATAGCTTCAATGGAGCAACCCTATCTGTTTTTTTAAAGCCTACTGCAAGCCGAACTGATATGAAAAGTACCCTCGGATCTGAGGCAACTATATTTGATACCAGATTGGGCAAAGGAGTTATTTTAAAGGAGTACAGTGGTCAAAAGCTGATGATTTCAATGAATGCTGGCAATTGGCTAGAAAAGAACAGGACGTACGAAAGCCTGGATTTTGCTGTTTCGGGCGATGTTATAAAAATAAGGGAATACAATTGTAACAAAGCCACTGCCACTTTACCAGACGGTAAAGTGTTCACCGTTTACTTCGATCCTTCCATTACGATTGTAAATAAGAAATACAATAACGCTTTTGCCCAACTGCCAGGTTTGCCGGTACAGTATGAACTGGAGTCTGGAAATCTGACTTTTAGATATACCCTTAACCGGTTAAATTATGACGCTGTTCCTGCTTCGAAATTTGAGGTACCAAAGAGTGGCTATAGGGTGATGACTTACGAAGAAAACCAGCAGCTGAAGAGGAATTAAAGGCATAAAAAAAACTCCGCAAGGAGTTTTTATAATTTTGGCTTGATGATGAGTTTCATTCCAGTGTAGCCTGGCCTTACATCAGGGACCAATATTTTTTGCTTCTGCGGTACAATATAAATGGTGTTTCCTTTTTGATAAGTAATAAGTGAGGTAAAAGAAATACTGTTTTTAGAATTCTCAACACGGTTTAGCAAAGACCCTTTGTATTTAAGGCCGGAGGACATGTTAAATGACAACGTCTTTTTGATGGTGCCAGAGCTAACAATGTTTAAAGCAACTTTTTTCTTGTTTTTACCCACTCCTCTGTCTGCCAATGAAGTATACACAATACCATTAAGAACGGCAACAAGCAGTACTATTTTTGATATTTTTTTCTTCATTTCTAAACGTTAATATTTACAAATATATAACTTAAAAACGGAGAAAATGTTGCCATGAGGCAAAGATTTATTTAGATAATCTGTGAACTTATAGAGAATTTTGTAAATCAGTAGTTTATGTTTGGTTTTTTCATTAATTTACCTCAACCTATACAGATACAATGAGCAAATTCCCCTACAGGCAAAATCGGGAAGAGTTAAAAGCTCTCCTGCTTAAGTTTGAAAACCTCAAGGCTGGTCTGCCGAATTCATTTATTGAAGAAGATGGTTTTGAGAGAATTATAGAATATTTTGAGGACAAGGAACAATTTGTGCAGGTATTGCAGGTCTGTGAAGTTGCTACTGTCCAATACCCATACTCGGCCACGCTGCTTTTTTTAAAATCTAATGCACTCATTGTGCTTAGGAGATATCCGGAAGCCTTGGATTCACTGGAACAGGCAGAGTTGCTGGACAACAATGATACAACGTTGTACATCCTCAAAACAGATGTTTATTTAGCCTTAGACCAACAGGAAAAAGCGGCAGGAGTGCTGGAGGCTGCCATTGAAAATTTTGATGGTGATGAAAAGCTGGATCTGTTGTTTGAGCTCGCTGATGTGTACGATGATTACGAAAATTTCGAAAAAGTATTTGACTGTTTTATAGAAATACTTAAGCTTGATCCCAACAGTGAAGAAGCTCTTTATAAAATCTGTTTTTGGACGGATTTTACAGGCCGTAACGAAGAGAGCATCAGAATACATCAATTCATAATAGAAGAATACCCCTACAATGAACTGGCCTGGTTTAATCTTGGAGCTGCTTACCAAGGCCTGAAACTTCACGAGAAGGCCATCGATGCCTATAAGTTTGCGGTTGCAATTAACGAGAAATTTGACTACGCCTATCGGAACATGGGTGATGCCAATATCCGGCTCAGGAAATATAAGGAGGCCATAGAAAACCTGGAAAAAGTTTTGGAACTAGCCCGGCCGGAATCAGTGATTTATGAGGCGATAGGACATTGCTATGATAAGCTCTTAAATTTTCCTCAGGCACGATTCAATTTTAAGAAAGCCAGTCACCTTAACCCGGAAGACAGCCAACTTCATTATAAAATTGCTACTACCTACATGAACGAGGGCTCCTGGCAGAGTGCTGTGAAGCAATTGTTGATTGCTACACGACTGCATAGAATGCAGCCAGATTTTAACCTTGCTCTGGGGCAATGCTATATGCAAATGAATAATTTTGACGACGCTATTACCTATTTCGGCAACGTAGTAAGGGTGCGGCCAAAAAATATAAACGGTTGGCAGGAACTATTGAAATGCATGTTCCTGGCCGGTATGATAGAGGACGGCTTAGAATACGCCGACTTTGCCTTAGAGCAAACGGATCAAAAACCACTTTTCATTTTTTACAAAAGCATGTTTTTATTTGGTTATGGCCAGGTAAAAGAAGCTTTGATACAGTTGGAAAATGGGATGATCGCAAACCCAAAGATGCTTAAAAAGTTTATAGAGTTAAACCCTTCCATCTTGCAACATCCACAAGTAGTAGAAATCATAGCAAGGCATAAAAGCAGAAAAATATCTAACAGGTCTTAGGGGAGGTTTTAATAAGTGCAATTGTTGGCTCCTAATGAATATATTTGCAGCCTTAAAATAGCAACACTGTATATGAATTTTCACCTTAGTCAAATTCCGGAAAGAAATCTTAAACCCAGGGACCATGGTATTACAATGGTAATGGATAAGGGTTTAAGTGTAGAAGAAGCCAAGAACTTTATGAGCGCTTCTCATCCCCATGTAGACATCGTAAAGCTGGGTTTTGGTACGGCCTATGTAACGCCCAATCTTAAAGAAAAGTTGGAGGTATATCGCTCTTATGATATACCGGTATATTTTGGAGGAACTTTGTTCGAAGCATTTCTGGTTCGTAATCAATTTGACGATTACATAGACGTTTGCAAAGAGTTTGGGATCAGTTACATGGAAGTGAGCGATGGTTCCATCAGCATTCCTCATGCAGAGAAATGCGGGTATATAGAAAAATTGACCAAGTATGGTGTGGTTTTAAGCGAGGTAGGTAGTAAAGATGCAGCACACATCATTCCACCATACAAATGGATTGAGCTAATGAAAGCTGAACTAAACGCAGGCTCTACCTATGTAATTGCTGAAGCAAGAGAATCCGGCAATGTGGGTATATACCGTGGGAGCGGAGAAGTAAGAGAAGGACTGGTGCAGGAGATTCTTACGCAAATACCAGAAGAAAAAATATTGTGGGAAGCTCCCCAAAAAGCCCAGCAGCTTTACTTCCTGGAACTCATTGGTTGCAATGTAAATCTTGGAAACATAGCCCCGTCAGAAATGATAGCACTGGAAGCTATGCGAATCGGTTTAAGAGGAGATACATTTGAGCTCTACCTCAACAAAGAAAATGTATAAATGAAGTTATTCGGTCTAATAGGCTATCCCCTGGGGCATTCATTTTCAAAAAAGTATTTTACTGCTAAGTTTGAAAACGAAGGCCTGGGGGATTGTTGTTTTGAATTGTTTCCACTTCTACAAGTTGAGGCATTCCCCTCCTTAATAGCAGAAACCGGCAGCCTGGCAGGTTTGGCAGTAACCATTCCTCACAAACAAACAGTCATGG
>JANPJW010000375.1:0-12406 GCA_031425715.1 Chitinophagaceae bacterium
CAATGCATAATAAAATTCTGGCTGAATTTTACCACCCTTGGCCCAATGACCAAGGAAATCTTCAAGCCATGGAAAGGTTTGATCAGGGTATCCTAACTGCAATCTGAAGACTACAGAAAATAAACCACCGATGATTGCCCAAATCATTCCGGTTATCAGGAATTGTTTGGCAATCATTTTATGATCCTGGCTGAAAACATACTTTGTAATAAATGTTTCATGGTGGTGATGTTCCTGATGCGTGTCGTTAGGAACCTGCAGACCTGGACTTAGTAAAATAGCTTCGCTACTCATAATCTTATTTTTTTCTAAACGTAATTTTTAATTTTTTACCACTCTTACAACCCAACTTTTGCCAATGGCTTCGATGCTGCACTTGAATCTATTGTCTTCATGGGATTCTTGTCTGGAAAAAGCGTGTAATAATCCGGCGTTTGTGAAGCCAACCATGCTTTGTATTCTGCCTCACTCTCTACTACAATCACACCTCTCATACTAAAGTGGCCTTTACCGCATATTTGATCACAACTTATTTCGTAGGTAAAGTTCGGATTGCCTGTGCGTTTTCTCATTTCGACAGTAGTGTACTGCGGCGTAAACCATTGCGTAGTTGGTATTCCGGGTACGGCGTCCATTTTCAACCTGAAGTGTGGTAAGCCTACATTGTGAATCACATCCATTGCATTGATAACCAATTTTACAGGTATCCCTACAGGTAAATGTATTTCTGTGGTTTTCAAATCATCCCAGCTCTTATCATCTTCAAAATCTACACCAAGCGAGTTACCGGTTGGCTTATTGTAAAGCTTGTAATTCTTCTTGCCCAAAATACCATCTTTTCCCGGGTACCGCATGCTCCAGTTAAACTGCTGGCCGGTAATCTCTACCACGTGGTGGTTTTGAGGTGGGTCGCCGGTTATTTTAAACCAGAACTTTAAACCAAAAACAACCAGGCCAGTTAAGAAAATGGCGGGTACAGTTGTCCATATCAACTCCAGCTTTGTGTTGTGGGCAAAGAAGGTCGCTTTCCTGTTGTCTGTTTCCTGGTATTTATAAGAGAACCAGAATAACAATACTTGTGTGATCACAAACACAACGCCAGTGATGCCTATGGTAACCTTCAGCATCCAATCCACTTCTTCCCCTTCTACAGAGCCAGATCCTTGTGGAAAAAGCGTTTTTCCATAAAATAATTCATTGCAATACCACACGCCAATAAGCCCCAATACAAGGAAGGCCACCAGCATAAATGCATTGATCTTATTATTTTGTTTACGGGACTTTTCCTCACCCTTAAGCACACTCACATATTCACTGGCCTTCGAAATCTGGAATATGATTACGAAAATCATTACAGTAATTGCTATCAGAAATATTTCCTTCATCAGATTTATTTTTTTGAGCTTCCTGGATCCTTTTTATAAGAGATAAGTCCCCTTTTCATTTAGTAATACAGTGTGCCTGAATTAATGTTCAAAATTACTCTTAAAGAACCGTTTTTGTGATCTTTGTTTAATAAAAATCAAGTGTGATGTATCATACTTTCTTTGAGGAAAGGATGATTTTTTGGGAGCAAAGAATGCTTGCTCAGGTAACGCCCTGTAGACCACATGATGATTCCAATAAACAGCGCTGCAATACCAAACTCAAACAATGAAAGAGTATAACTTTCTCTCAGCGTGCCGGGCATAATCATCTGATAAAAATCCACCCAATGACCTAATATTATCAGTACCGCTGTAAATGTTACTACGGTCCAGTTACGCTTGGTACCCTTTTTCATTAGAATTAACAACGGGCATAAAAAGTTGACCACGAGGTTAAAGAAAAATATTCCTTTGTATGCGCCGGGTTCGGTTGCTGTGCCTATCCTATCTACGAAATACCTGGTTTCTTCAGGTTGGTTACTGTACCAAATAAGCATGTATTGAGAAAACCATAAATATGTCCAAAATACCGAAAAGGCAAACATGAACTTTCCGAGATCATGTATGTGCTCATCTGTAACATATTCTAATTTGCCTTGGTTCTTTAAATAAATTACAAACAGGGCAATTAGTGATAAACCAGATACGAAGGTGCTTGCAAAGGTGTACCAACTGTACATGGTGCTGTACCAATGAGGATCTACACTCATTAACCACAACCACGGCATGGTAGAGGCCACGGTTAGGCCAAATACTACAGTAAACAACGAGCCCCAGATTGTATTCTTCCAAATCCACTTTTTACTACTATCATAATCCATGGGTGCCTCATCTGTCTGCAAACTAAGTGTCCTCATTTTTTTGCCCAGCAACCACCACAGACCGATACTAACTGCGGAAGCCACTATAAAGAAAACCGGGTTCAAAAACCCTTTTTTGCCATTTAAGATTTTGTCGTTGGCAACTGCTTCAGTGTCTAACCAATGGTAAATATCTGTGCGATGACCAAAAATTATGGCCATCAAAATAACAAAAGTGATAATGCCCAACACAGGTACAGCACTGGATATGGCCTCAGGTACACGGCGAAAGGCAACTTGCCAGCCTCCCATGGCCAGTGTAGTCACGCAAAGAAAAAACATGGCAGCGTTTACCGTCAATAACCAATAAGTACTGTTTTGTAACAATACGGCCCAAAACCTGGTACTATTTACATTCTCTCCATGACCACCATGGGCAAATGGATGAAACATAATGAACCCATACAACAGGGCAATAAGCCCGGCTATGATAAGACCCCAAGTCCACTTTTTATAATTTGCCGGCAATTCAAAACGATGTTCCATCTAAAAATATTTATGAGTGATGAGCTGTCTTTTAAGACGTACTCAACTGTTTTATGTTGTTGTGTTCCTATTTATTTTTATAAACCTTACTTTTTTACAACAGAAGTACTGTCCACCGCTTTTGCCGCTGTGCTATCACTTCCGGCACCACCTACTCCTTGCAAGGTTCTCACATATTTTACAATCATCCAACGTTGCTCCCTGGAAAGTTGAGAAGCATAGCTGCCCATGTTATTTTTACCATAAGTAAGCGAATGAAACATGGTTCCGTCTGCCATGGCCTTATAAATGTCCAAGGTAAGATTGGCTATTCCTCCCACTTTAGCGGCAAGAGGTCCGTTGGCCTGTCCTTTTTCTCCGTGACAAACACCGCAATTAATATTGTACAATCTACCGGCCTCACTCATTTGAGCACCGGTCATAAAATCAATTGGATTGGGCACTGCAGCGCTCATTTTATATCCGTTGCTATCATTAGGCAATGTATATGGAAACAACTCTCCTCTTTTGATGGTTCCTGGTGCAGGCATTTCATTAAAGAAAATCTTATTGCCTCCTTTATTATGAATGTCGCTGGTAAACTTCAAAGAGTCTAACTCAGAGTAGGTTTCAAACGTGCGACTGTAAGCCATATCAGGCATATAGATACTTCCAGGGTGGCGTTTGTCTTTGCAACTGCTGGCCATGAGTGCCACAGCCGCTACTAACAATGCAAATGATATATTTTTAATTTTTTCCATTCTTTACAATATCTGTTGATACAATTAATATCTGATCTAATTCTATTACAAACCACGGAACAATTAATACCCTTTCTCGTCCCTGTATAATTTTTGTTCTCTGTCGTAACGGCCGATCCACCATCCTGTTTCCGCCTGCTGTACATTTACCTCAACGGCGCCTGTTTGTTGCAGAAAATTTTGCAAAGAGGCATCATCTGTTTTATCGGTGCACTCAATAGCCATCACAAAAAGATCATCTGTAGCTCTTGGGTGAAAATGATGTTTTTTCACAAACGGGGCTAGGTTACACAGGTAACAAAAAGTAAGCACCATTCCTACGGCAGAAAATAGTACTGTCAACTCAAATGTAATTGGTATCCAGGCGGGCAAAGCAAAGTGGGGTTTCCCACCGATGTTCAATGGCCAGTCTTTCGTAAATACCCAGGTCATGAATGTTAAGGCCGTGGTGGTACCGCAGATGGCATAAATAAACCCTGCAGTATGCAAACTCGTTTCTCTTAAGCCCATGGCGTGGTCTAAACCATGCACAGGGAAAGGGGTATACACATCGTGAATTTTGTAACCGGCTTTCCGTACGTTTTTTACCGCCGGAAAAAGCACGGCTTCGTCACTAAATGACCCAACTACAAATTTTTTAATTCCTCCAGCCATAAAATTGATTTATGAATTATGATTTTCGATTTATGATTTCGGAAACCAACTCTTTTCTAATAATATTTAATGGTTCCGGTTTTTTAACATTAAACCTTTGAACGTTGAACTTTTGAACCTTTCTTAATGCGCATGCTCTACCTCATCTATATAAAATTTCTCCGCATCCGCTTTTTCTATATCCGTCATCTTAGCCTTATAGTTTTCGCCACTGGTTTTTAATATGGCTTTGATTTCTGCCACCGCAATAACAGGGAAGTATTTTGCAAAAAGGAAAAAGCAGGTGAAAAACAATCCGAATGTACCAAGGTAAAAACCAATCTCGTAAATACTGGGACTGTAATAAGTACTCCAGCTAGAGGGTAAAAAGTCACGATAAACCGAGGTAACAATGATTACAAAACGCTCGTACCACATACCGATGTTTACAATGATACTCATGAAGAATGTAACGGCAATGTTCCTTCTTAGTTTTCTGCTCCAGAACAACTGGGGAGAAACCACGTTACAGAACATCATCAGCCAGTAACTCCAGCCATAAGGCGTAAATATGTTTGCCCTGTTTTGGCTAAACGCATACCACTCGTAAGGATTTTGGCCATACCAAGCAATGAACAACTCGGTGAGGTAGGCGCAACCCACGATACTACCGGTGAGTACAATTACTTTATTCATTGCCTCAATGTGCCCAATTGTAATATAATCTTGTAAATTCATCACTTTCCGCACTACGATCAACAACGTTTGCACCATGGCAAAACCTGAGAAGATTGCACCCGCAACGAAGTATGGTGGAAAAATGGTGGTATGCCAACCTGGAATTACAGAAGTGGCAAAGTCAAATGATACGATGGTGTGTACAGATAAAACCAGTGGAGTACTAAGCCCTGCAAGCACAAGCGATAAAGACTCATGACGCTGCCAGTGTTTGGTACTACCCGTCCAGCCAAATGCCGCAACTCCGTATAATAATTTTCTCAATTTAGTTCTTGCCCTGTCTCTTACCGTTGCCAGATCGGGCAACAAACCAGAGTACCAGAATAACAAGGAAACTGTGAAGTAAGTAGAAATTGCAAATACGTCCCAAAGAAGCGGGGAATTAAAGTTCACCCACAATGGTCCACGGCTGTTGGGATAAGGCATTACAAAAAATGCCATCCACACACGGCCCATGTGCCAGATTGGAAACTGCCCGGCGCACATCACCGCAAAAATGGTCATGGCTTCTGCTGCACGGTTCACACCTGTTCTCCAGCCCTGGCGAAATAGCAACAAAATTGCGGAGATCAATGTACCTGCGTGACCAATACCTACCCACCACACAAAGTTGGTAATATCCCAACCCCAACCGATGGTTTTGTTTAGGTTCCACTGGCCGATACCGTAAGTAACCTCCCTGTAAACACTGTAAACTCCAAATAAGAGCAAGGCCACACTTACGTAGAAACCAATGTACCACAGCTTGCTGGGCTTCATCTCAATAGGGCCAATGATATCTTCTGTTACCTGGTGATAATCTTTGTTACCATCTACCAGTGGTTCCCTTTGTTGTGATTCGTATTTCAGTAATGACATATTCTAAAGTATAAAGTCAAAAAAGTCAAAAGTCAAAAAAAGCCAAAAGTTAAAAGCTGAAATAATTGTTAGATCCTAACTCCTTATTTTCCTTGTCAATTTTTACTTTTTAATTTTTAATTATCAGTTTTAATTAGTGTGCAGCCGGTACCGATTGCTTGGGTGCACCCACTTTTTCTTCTTCGTGCAACTCGCCCAAGTGCTGCTCTTCCTTATGCCCAATCTCCCTGTCAGTATTCCTGATTTTAGCCAGGTAACTTACGTTTGGAAGTACGTGCAGCTGTTCCAGTACATAAAAATTACGACTTTCGTCTGCTCTCGCTTTGCTCACTTCACTTTGTTTGTCATTCACATTACCAAAGTTGATGGCGTTGGTGGGGCAAGCCTGCATACAGGCCGTTTTAACATTGCGCACCAGTGAGGGGTCTTGTTGTTTCTTGGCTTCCAGCTTACTTTCCTGCAGGCGTTGCACGCAGAAAGAACATTTTTCAATCACACCTCTGCCACGAACTGTTACATCAGGGTTTAACACCATTCTTGTAAGATCGTCATTCATATGGTTGATCACTTCGTTCGTGTCGGTACCAATGAGTGCCTGCTGGTTGTCTTTAAAACTGTCAGAACCATTGTAATCAAGCCAGTTGAAACGACGTACTTTATAAGGACAGTTGTTGGCGCAATATCTTGTACCAATACAACGATTGTAAGTCATTTGGTTCAACCCTTCGCTGCTATGGTTGGTAGCTGCTACCGGGCAAACGTTTTCACAGGGAGCATTGTCGCAGTGCTGGCAAAGCATCGGTTGAAAAACAACGTCGGGGTTTGCAAGGTCACCGGTAAAATAGCGATCAATACGCAACCAATGCATTTCATGTGCCCGCTGTGTTTGAATTTTACCTACCACACTCACATTGTTCTCGGCAGTGCAGGCTACAACACAGGCACTACAACCGGTACAAGTGTTCAAATCAATGCTCATTCCCCACTTAATACCAGGCTTTACAAAATCCGGGTAAAGCGTAGCATCCTTCACAAAATCAGTCTTTCCTTCTGGTGTAAGTAAAGCCCTTTCGTGGGTTGGCTCTGCCAATACCGCTTTAGGGTTTGCTATATAACTGCTGAGGTTTGTTTCGTAAATAATAGGGCGGCCTTCTGTAAAACCGTGCACCTGCGTTTGTGCAAGTGGATAAGTATCGCCTGTTTTTTCTACGGTAGCTACCGCATTGTATAAAAATGTAGTACCGTCTGATGTTATGAGTGCGGAGGCATTCTTTCCGGCGCCAGCAGCGGTTCGGCCCGTGCGCTCCATCATCACATCATTATCAGTACTCACACTTTGACGCCCATAACCCAATGCTACCGCAATAGTAGAACTGTTTAAACCAGGAATAATCAAAGCTGGCAACGATAAAGACTTACCATTTACTGTAATCTTTACAACCGGTTTTTCTGGGTGTACTTCGTAGGCATCTGCCTGGCGCTGGTTGTTCATCACATCCAGGCTAAGCAAGGTCTTTGCCAGTTCCGGGCTAATCATTGCATAGTTATCCCAGGTAACCTTAGAGATAGGATCAGGCAATTCCTGCAACCAGGGATTGTTTGCCTGGCTACCATTGCCAACTGATACTTTTTGGTATAATACCACTTCTATATCACCGGCCTTTGTGCTGCCAATTTTACCAGCAGCTCCCGCTATGCCTCCTGTATTCAGCGAAGCACCACCAGTGCCAGCAACGGCATTTACCACTGCACCTACCGCAGAAGTACCGGGTTCAATAACACCGTCCTGCAAGGCTTTGTCCCAATTAGCAGTGCTGCCAACTTTGGTTGCCCAAAAATTCTTATAATAAGTTTCGTAATCGTTGGTGTTGCCCGCCCACTTCAAAAGAGAAGTTTGAAAAGGCCTTGTTTTGAACAATGGGTTGATGGTTGGTTGCAGAAGACTTACATAACCAGATTTTGGTTCTGCATCGCCCCAGCTTTCCAGCCAATGGTGAGATGGGAGTACATATTTACATTGCTCCGTGGTTTCATCCATGGTACCGTTAAAGGAAACAGACACAGGTACTTTTACCAGTGCATCTGTAAATTTCTTTGCATCGTTGTAGGAGTAAGAAGGATTGCAATCGTAGATAAGCAAGGTTCCTACGGCTCCGGTAGTCATATCATTCACCAATTGTGCCATATCACTGTCAATACCTTTGCGGGTATTGATGGTATTTGCAAAATTGATCGTGCTTCCATTGGCCCCGATGGCGTCGTTGATGGCATTTACAATTACCTGCACGTTTACATCGTTGCTTCCGCACACTACCAAGGCTGCACCCTTGCTGGCAGTTAATACCGCAGCAGTTTGTTCAATTCCTTTGGCAAGTCTTGCATCTGCGATAGCAGGTGCCGTAACAGCTCCACCTAATTTTGCCAAAAGCGCCAGTGCTACAGCGCCAGTTTGTGACGGCTTATGCGTGTAACGGTCATCTGCATTACTTCCTGTTAAGCTCATCATACTTTCAAAATGAATATGACGGCTTAGGGTTGGTTTGGTGTTGGTTACTTTCCTGTTCTTGGAATATTGCTTGCTAAATTCAACCGGGCTAAGCCATGTTCCCAGGAAATCGGCACCAAGACTTACTATTGTTTTTGCTTTATCAAATTGGTAGGAAGGAATAGCCCTTTTACCATAAGTTATTTCGTTGGCTAGTAACATACCACTATGGCTTACTGCATCGTATTGCACATGACGGCTGCCAGGGTATTTTGCTAAAAATTCGCTGATGATTTGTAAGGTGCTGGGAGAGTTAATGGTAGATGTAAGTAAAACAATTGCTTTGCCAGCTACACCCACCATAGCATTGGCAACGAGTTTATCGAATGTATCAAAACTAGGCACCTCTTTATAATCAGCTCCTGCTTTTTGAAGCGGATGACGCAACCTCGTGGGGTCGTACAGATCCAACACGGAGGCCTGCGCCTGTGCATTGGTTCCTCCCTGTGTAAGAGAGGAAAGTTCATTTCCTTCTATTTTGATAGGTCGGCCATCCCGCTGTTTTACAACAACAGAGATAGCATCCCCTCCATTTACATAAGTAGAAGCGTAAAAGTTGGCTACCCCAGGAATAACATTATCTGGTTTTTGCAAGTATGGAATAGAACGCTTAACTGGCATTTCACAACTAGCTGCTATAGCTGCTGCTGCAGTGCTGAAACCGAGGTACTTTAAAAAATCTCTGCGTGGGGTAGTTGCATCCAGTAAACCTTTTCCATCTAAATCTTCCAGCGGAAGCAACTCTTCCTGAAATTCATTTTGAGAATCCTGCTTAAATCTTTCTGATTCTGTAAGGTCTCCAAAATTTTGCCAGTACTTTTTATTACTCATATGTTGGTAAATGTGCCCGTTAACGCCGATGCTAACTTGCTAATTCTTGAAATTGTTAAACCTTGTTTGCTATAATGTTATCAAAAAAACTATTGCGACTAATACTATGTTCAGCAATGCAGGTATTGATTGCTCTCAAAGCCGTTACTAGTAGTGACATTTTTGGCACTCGGTACCACCAATACTTTCTACTGTTACGCTGTCCATTTTGTTGTTTTTAATGTCGTTGTGGAATTTCTCGTAAATGCTGTAGAACTTGTTGCCTTCGCCAGTTTCTTTGTTAAGGAAATCAACCTTTGACTCCCGGTGACAATTGATACACCAACCCATACTCAGGTCACTAAACTGGTATACTTCAGGCATTTCCTGTATGTTACCATGGCAAGTCTGGCACTGCTGCTTGCCCACTTTTACGTGCTGGCTGTGGTTGAAGTAAACATGGTCTGGCAGGTTGTGGATTCTTACCCACTCTATAGGTTTGGCTCCGTCTGGTATACCGTCTCCGTTTTTATCAGGATTGTATGCCTTGGTGTCTGGGTTCCAGCCTGCATACTCGTACAATTTTTGAATTTCTGCAGTACCATCTACCTGTGTGCCATCCTCTTTAACTATGGGATCTCCTGCGTACTCTTTAATAGCGATGTGACAATTCATACAAACATTTACCGAGGGAATACCTGAATGTTTGCTGTCCTGGGCACTGCCATGGCAATAAAGACAACTGATTTGATTGACGCCAGCATGTACTTTGTGAGAATAGTAAATGGGCTGCTCCGGCTGGTAATTTTTTGAGCGCCCTAAACCAATGGCACCCTCAATCGTATAATATCCACCAAGGGAAAATAATAAGAGTATACCTGCCATTAAGTAGGTCTTATTGCGGTAAAAAGGAACGGGTTCCCCACGAAAAACACCTTCCTTTTCGTCTGTAAGCTTACGCAGATTACTATTTACTTGTAGTAATATAAAGGCAACGAGTGCAAGAACTAGTGTGAGAATACCAAAAAGAAGGGAATTGTCGGTTTCAGGAACTTTTTCTCCGGGAGGAGGGGTGGTCTCCGAAGGTTTATAATCATCCACATATTTCATGATGGCATCAACCTCTTCCTTTTTGAGATTGGCAAATGCAGGCATCACGGTAGGCTTCCACTTAGCAAACAAGGCTTTTGCGTAATCGTCGCTTGCAATCATTTGAGCGGGGTTGGCTACCCACTTGTAAATCCACTCCGCATCTGGCTCCCGGCCAGCCCAGCCCTGCAGTGCAGGCCCGGTATAATCTTTATCTGGCTTGTGACAATTGGCACAGTTACCTTTAAAAAGGGCTTCACCGTCGGCTGCCAACACATTATTGTTAAAGGAAAAAGATGCAATTAGAAGAAGACTTGCTAATATGTTTTTAATGATTTTTCTATAGCGATTCATACCGTTATCGGGGCTAATGTGGAAAATTATCCTTACTCGGCTGCAAAAGTAAGACAGGAAACTCACAAACTATCAACATTTGTTAATTTTTTTTTCCCTTATCCAGACTGGATTTCAGCCGATTGTGGAGGTTTTTACATGAGAATTGTCATGAATCTGTAACTACTAATTTTCGGGCCTTGAGATGTGGAATTTCTGTTGCCTTTTCACAAACTTTTGCTGCACATTTGCAATATGTTAAAAAAGCTGCAGCAAAAGTGGAAGGTCACTAAACTGGATCTCCTGCTCATACTCGTCACCTTTGCAGTGGGTGGCAGCCTTTGTGGTTTGGCGGGTCGTAAAATTATGGGCTTCACCGGCATACAAAAGGGATTTGCCTGGCTGCTGTTTTATATTATCACCATAACTATCATATGGCCACTCTGTGTTTTATTCGTCAGCATCTTTACGGGGCAATTCACATTCTTCAAAAAGTACCTTATCAAAGTGGCTCGCCGGTTTTACAGAAAAAAGGGAATACCGCCGGCTGTACAAGAAACATTGCCAGCAGCCGAAAAAGCCAGTTATACCTCAAGCTCCTCTCCCGGCAATCCGGTTCGGGCATGTAACATAGCTATTTTTGCAAGCGGTTCAGGCAGTAACGCCGTCCGGCTCATAGAGCATTTTAAGAACCATCCCAACGTAAAAATTGCATTACTTGTATGCAACAAACCGGGTGCTGGCGTAGTTTCTATAGCCGGCAATGCAGGTATAGGGGTCTTATTAATAGAGAAGAATCGTTTTTTTGACGGCGATGCCTACCTCCAAGATCTAAGACATCATCAAATCAACCTCCTTGTACTTGCTGGTTTTTTATGGAAAGTACCGGTCACCCTCTTGCAACATTTCCCTGGGGCTGTGGTAAACATTCATCCTGCACTCTTGCCAAAGTATGGTGGAAAGGGTATGTACGGAGCAAGGGTTCACGAAGCGGTGATAGAAAACAAGGAGACGGAATCGGGCATAAGTATTCACTTTGTAGATGAGATTTATGATCATGGAGCTATGATCTTCCAGGCGTTTTGCAAAGTAGAAAAAGACGACACTCCACAAACTCTTGCCACCAAAGTTCAGCAGTTGGAGCACTTGCATTATGCACGTGTGATAGAAGAACTGGTAAATGCGAAAAACACGTTAAATAAAAAAGAGCTTCCTGGTAACTAACTTTTACTACCTAATATTACTGGTATAACTAAACCACTCCATTTGCGTACTGTTTTACTCTTTTTCATCCTTTATTGTAGCAGTTACCTGGCCTGCGCCCAGTTTACCATCAGCGGTACTGTGCTGGATAAGAGCAAAATAAACCGGGTAGAAAATGTAAAAGTCCTGAGCACAGGCGGCTTTTTTACCAGCACCGATAGTATGGGCAGGTATAGCATCCAGGTAAAACCTGGAGATTCTATTTCTTTTGTGTATAAAAACAAACCAACCCAACCATTCGAAGTAAACACAATATCCAATCCGGCTCAATTTGATATTTCTCTGCATTTAAATATAGAAAGCAAATACAGCGTTCTAAAAGAAGTAATAGTGTACTCCAAAACACACCAGGAAGATTCCCTGGAAAACCGGCAGACTTATGCCAATGTTTTTCGATATGAAAAGCCAGGGCTTTCAACGACGCTTACCCCGGGTGGGGGGGCTGGTGCAGACATTAATGAACTCATCAACATTTTTCGTTTCAGAAGAAACAAAAGACTCAAGGCTTTTCAACAAAGGCTGGAAAATGAAGAACAGGAAAAATACATTGACTACCGATTTAATAAAATATCTGTCGCTAGAGTAACCGGCCTCAGCGGCCCGGCCCTGGATACCTTCCTGGTA
>JANPJW010000376.1:0-3609 GCA_031425715.1 Chitinophagaceae bacterium
GATTGGTCCGCACCGAGCATCCAGCACACCGTATCCTTTGCCAACCTACAGGCTGGCAGTTATGGTTTTGAGGTACGAGCACTTGGGTGGAATGGGCGATGGGGACAGGCGGCAACATTTGAATTTGTAATAGAACCACCATTCTGGAACACATGGTGGTTTAGATCTTTGGCTGTGGCAACAGTAGCACTCCTTACATTTTTACTGGTAAGAAAACGAATCAAAACTGTAAGACATGATGCAGAGATGAAACAGAAAATTGCAGAGACAGAAATGATGGCTTTGCGTGCACAAATGAATCCACATTTCATTTTCAATTGTCTTACTTCTATTGACAACCTGATACAACAGGACGAAAAAGAAAAAGCAACCCTCTATCTTTCTAAGTTTGCAAAACTCATAAGGGCTATTTTAGAGAACTCTGCCCACAACACCGTACCCTGCTGGAAGGATATGGAAACCATGCAACTTTACCTGGAGTTGGAAGCTTTGCGCTTTGACCATAAATTTACTTCCCAGGTAAACATTGCCCCTGAGATTTTAAATGGAGATTATAAAGTTCCTCCGCTGGTTGTGCAACCCTATGTAGAAAATGCCATTCACCATGGCCTGCTAAACAAACTGGAAGGGGATAAAACACTGAAATTATCGGTACATGCAACCACTAACCATATACATTACCTTATTGAAGATAATGGCATTGGCAGAAAGCTGGCTGCCACTTACAAACAACAAAACAAACTTGCATACGGCTCTATGGGAATGCAGTTAACAGAAGAACGCATTAATCTTTTCAACCAGCGCCAAAATGGCTCCGTTACCATTGAAGACCTCTACGATCAAACCAATCAACCCAACGGGACAAGGGTGAGGCTGTCTGTCATTATTCAACCATAACAACATGTATATGCTTACAGCCATTATTATTGACGATGAAACCAGCAGCCGCAATTCCTTAAGACAAAAGCTTAGCAAACATTGCCAGGAAATAGAGATTATCGGTGAATGCGAAAACGGCGAAACAGGCATAAAAATGCTGGCTTCTAAAAAACCGGATATTGTTTTTTTAGATGTAGAAATGCCCCGCATGAATGGGTTCACCATGCTGCAACAACTGCCTAATAAAAATTTCGAAGTCATCTTTATTACAGCTTACGACCACTATGCAATTAAGGCCATTAAATTTAGTGCGCTGGATTATCTTGTAAAACCCATAGCTGTGGAAGACCTGAAACTCGCCCTGGAAAAAGCGAGCCAGAAAAGACAGCAAGCAGATGGCAACAAGCGGCTGGAACTGCTGTTGCAAAACCTGCACACCGATAAAAAAGAATTGCAGCGCATCGCCATCCCCTCCATGGAAGGATTACAGTTTGTAGAAACCGGCCAGATCATTTACCTGGAAGCCCAAAGCAATTATACCTGCTTTCACCTGGCAAACGGCAGCAAAGTGACAGTGGCCAAAACCTTAAAGGATTTTGAAGAATTGTTACCAGCGTCCATGTTTATGCGCATCCACCATTCATACATCATCAATAAAACCCTGGTTAAAAAATACATCAGGGGAGAAGGAGGCCAGGTGGTAATGAATGATGATACCGTATTAGATGTAGCCCGTCGCAAAAAAGAAGAATTTATAAGAGCAATGGGACAGTAGTATTTAGGGTTCAAAACGTTGCAATGCTATCAAAACCTGGCAAACTCAAAATTATCATCAAAACAAAAGTCTGCAATCTCATAAAATTGCAGACTTTTGTTTTTTAACGAGTTAATTACCAAACTAAATTTTTTGATTGTGAAAAAAATCATTCTCTTCTTTTCTTTAATTGTTACAACCCTGCTCTGCCAGGCCCAGCTTAAATCTCCGGAGGCTTTTTTAGGGTATAAAATTGGCAGCAGGTACACCCCGCATTACCAGGTAGTCAATTATTTTAAACATGTGGCAGAAGCCATGCCTGCTATGGTAAAACTGCAGCAGTATGGAGAAACCAATGAAAAGCGCCCGCTGTATCTATCTTTTATTTCATCTGCCGAAAACATCAGCAACCTGGAAAACATCCGCATGAACAATATGCGCCTGGCTAACCTTGCAAAAGATAAAATGGCCCCTACAGAAAATGGCCCGGCTATTGTTTGGCTCAGCTACAACGTGCATGGCAACGAAACCTCTTCCTCTGAAGCAGCCATGCTTACGATCTTTGCTTTAACGGATCCGCAAAATGCTACTTCTAAAGAATGGCTTAAAAATACCGTAGTTATAATCGACCCCTGTCTAAACCCTGACGGCCGGGACCGTTATGTAAACTGGTTCAATGGCATGGTGGGTAATAATTATAATCCATCTATCAATGCAAGAGAGCACAGGGAACCCTGGCCCGGTGGCAGAAGCAATCATTACAACTTTGACCTTAACCGTGACTGGGCCTGGCAAACACAGGTAGAAAGCCAGCAGCGCATTGTGCAATACCTGCAATGGATGCCCTACGTGCATGTAGACTTTCATGAGCAGGGCGTAAACCAACCGTATTACTTTGCACCTGCCGCACAGCCTTATCATGAAACCATTAGTAAGTGGCAAAGAGATTTCCAGGTTACCATCGGGAAAAATCATGCGTCTTATTTTGATAAAAACAACTGGTTGTATTTTACCAAAGAAGTGTTTGACCTTTTTTATCCTTCTTATGGCGATACCTACCCCATTTACAATGGCTCTATTGGTATGACGTATGAGCAGGGCGGTGGCCCGGCCGGTGGCCTCGGCATAGAAACAGACGAAGGAGATACGCTTACCTTAACGGATCGTGCCATTCATCATTTTACTACCGGCATGAGCACGGTAGAAGTAGCCTCACAAAATGCCGGCAAATTGGTAAAAGAATTTCGCCAGTATTTTAATGAAGCATCCAAAGGCAGTGTAGGAACTTATAAAACCTACATCATCAAAAACAATCCGAACGATGAGGGAAGGCTAAGAGCTTTGTTGCAACTGCTGGATAAAAACGGCATTCAGTACGGTACCGCTTCGGGCAGTGGGAAAGGCTACAATTACCAAACAAAAAAAGAAGAATCTTTTTCTATTGCAGCCAATGATATTGTAGTGAGCAGTGCACAACCAAGAGCGGTGATGGTGAAAGTATTGTTTGAACCTTCTTCTAAACTGGTAGACTCTGCTACCTACGATATCACGGCCTGGGCCCTGCCCTACACCTATGGCGTAAATGCTTACGCAAGCACACAAATGATCAGTGTTGGCAGCGCAAAACCGCTGGCCGATTTTGTGATGAATCCAACTGCAGATGCTTATGCTTATGTAATTCCATGGCAGTCTGCAGCGTCTGCTGCTGCGGTGGCGCAGCTGTTGCAAAAAGGCATTAAGATGCGTTTTGCAGAAACCGCTTTTGAATCGGGTGGCAACTCGTTTGGCAACGGCTCCGTAATTGTTTCTAAAAAAGGAAATGAAAGATTGGGAGCTGGATTGTGGAAATTGGTAAGCGATGTTTGTAACGAGCACAAGGTAAAAATCCAGGCGGTAAACTCAGGCATGGTTGAGAAAGGCTTTGACTTTGGAAGTTCTTATGTGCATCCCATGAAAGCGCCAAGGGTAGCACTGCT
>JANPJW010000377.1:0-5908 GCA_031425715.1 Chitinophagaceae bacterium
TGACTTTTGACTTTTGACTTTTGACTTTTGACTTTTGACTTTTGACTTTTGACTTTTGACTTTTGCCTTTTGACTTTTGACTTTTGACTTTTGACTTTTGACTTTTGACTTTTGACTTTTGACTTTCCCCCATGCCTACCATTCTTGCTATAGAATCTTCCTGCGATGAAACCTCCGCTGCAATTTGCAGGGACGGTGCAATTTTATCCAACATTATTGCAACGCAAAAAGTACACGAACAATATGGCGGAGTGGTACCGGAACTTGCCAGCCGGGCACATATGCAAAACATAGTGCCGGTTGTAGATGAAGCGCTGAAAAAAGCTGGTGTAGGTAAAGATGAGTTGGATGCAGTTGCATTTACCCAGGCACCGGGTCTTATTGGCGCCTTGCTGGTAGGTGGGCAATTTGCAAAATCGCTTGCCCTGGCGTTGGATAAGCCGCTCATTGCTGTGCATCACATGCAGGCACATGTGCTGGCCAATTTAATAGAAGATCGCAAACCTGCCTTTCCTTTTTTATGTCTCACCGTAAGTGGAGGACACACGCAAATTGTGTTGTGCAATTCTCCCTACGATATGAAAATACTTGGAGAAACAATTGATGATGCCGCAGGAGAAGCTTTTGACAAAAGTGCGAAGTTACTTGGGCTACCCTACCCGGGCGGTCCTTTTGTAGATAAATATGCAAAGGCGGGAAATCCACATGCGTATCAGTTTACAGAACCCAAAATTCCGGAACTCAATTTTAGTTTCTCCGGTTTAAAAACCTCCTTTTTATACTTCCTGCAAAATGCCGGAACCTCCAATGTATATAAGGAAGCCTTTACTGCTACGGAAGCAGAGCGCCAGAAATTTATCACCGAAAATATGGCTGATATTTGTGCGTCTATACAACACCGTATTGTAAGCATCCTGCTCAACAAACTGCAAAAGGCAGCAGACCAAACCGGTATAAATGAAATATGCATTGCCGGCGGAGTGAGCGCCAATAGCGGTCTGCGAAATGGTATCCTGGAGCTTGGCGCCAAAATGGGCTGGAATGTTTACATACCTCCGTTTCAGTATTGTACAGATAATGCAGGCATGATAGCAATTACTGCTTATTACAAATACCTGGCAGGTGATTTTGCCGGGCTAGATGTGATACCGAGTGCAAGAGCAGAATGGTGAGAGGTGAACAGGCAAGACGCAATGGTCAAGTGGCAATATGCAATACGGCGTTTTTGTTGATCTTAAGGAAGACTCAATTTTTTGAAAAATTTAAAATCGGAATTTTTCACTTTAAAATTCAAGCTTCCATTTTAGAAATACCCTTACATGCCTAATAACTTTTTCTCCTTCCAAAAATTTACCATACATCAGGAACACTGTGCGATGAAAGTATGCACAGATGCTTGTGTATTGGGAGCGTTCACAGCAAACTTGCTGGAGCAAGGAGATGTTAAACCAAAACATATTTTAGATATTGGCACCGGTACAGGTTTGCTTGCGTTGATGCTTGCGCAAAAATCTGAAGCTTCTATCGAGGCTATAGAAATGAATCAAGCGGCTGCCGGGCAAGCTGCAGCAAATTTTGCGAAATCTCCCTGGGCAGCAAAAATAAATTTGGTGCAAGGCAGCATCCAGCAATTCGTTGCTTCAAAAAAATACGATCTCATCATCAGCAATCCGCCGTTTTTTGAAGATGATCTCCGGAGCTCAGATGCAGATAAAAATGACGCCAAACATGACAGCAGCCTTACCTTGCAGGAACTCGTTTATGCTATCCGGGAAAACCTGTCAGCCGACGGCTTCGCAACGGTTTTGCTTCCTTATCACAGAACCACTTATTTTAAAAACATAGTTGGGGAGGCCGGGCTTTTTGTCAATCATATGATGCTCTTACAGCAAAGCCCTAAACACAGCTTCTTTCGTTCTATTATAGTATTGGGTAAACAAAGTAAGCAATACCAGGAAGAGACGCTTCTCATTCACGATGAGCAAAGGCAGTACAGCCCTGCCTTTACAGCTTTGTTGAAAGATTATTATTTAAAATTATAGCAAGTTTTATTTTTTCTGCTCCCCTGCATATGCGCTCATGTACTCATAATCTTTGGTTAGCTTTCCATCTTTTACAATCGTAGCCCGCTTTATAATGCTGCTGTCTCCTTCAACAAGATCTAGTAAGATATGCTTAATGAGTTGCTCACCAAAGTACCTGCTGGCATCCCTTGGCAACTCGTTGGGCAAATTTCCTACGGCCATCACATCCACGCTCCCGGGCTGGTAAGCAGCAGTTTTTATAAACGTTTTTTTATCTACCCCATAAATAGGATCAGCAATGCTTGAATCACCGAGGTTGCAGGGAACAGATCCCAACATATCATCCGTAACGTCTGCAATAGTTTTTATCCTAAAGTCAGGCCGGGAGAGGTCTTCCATTTTAAAAAGCCGGGGAATATTTGTTTCCCAATAAACCCCATTCATCAAAATGTCGGTCTGAGAAAGGTATTGCTCAAAAAGGCAATCATAGACCTGGGAATTATTGTGAAAATCTTCCCGGCTATAGGGCCTGGCATTTTTCGGTTTGTAAAGCAGGGAACCCTTTAAATGAACATACACAGGATATACAAATTCTTTTCGCAAAAAATCATCAGACTCCACTTCATGAATACCCATGAGATTCATAATATCTAAAATACCATGCGCCACCCTGCCACCGCCGGTAACAGCAATTTTTACAGGCGGAATTTTTAAACCAAAATAGGTGTGCACCAACTGCTGGAGACTTTTGGTTGAATTTACCCTTTCAAGTTTATAAGCACCGGTGCGGTTACCATAAGCCATCATACCATTGTGAGCCCCCACTACGCCCGCAAAAAAACCAAAGCCGATGATGCGGGCACCGTCTTCATGTTCCAGGCATTCATAATCTATCAGCGTAATATTTTTAGCCATCACCGCCTGTAGCATTTTTTGATTGTATGGCTGCAGTTTTTTTGTATGGGAAAAAAACAGGTAAGTTTTTCCCTCCATCAACATTTCCACCGGAACTTCTTTGATACCCAGCAGCACATCACAGCCCGAAAGATCCTCCAGTACTTCTACCCCGGCACTCAAATACTCTGCATCCGTGTAACAACGGCTTTGGCTGTGTTGCGCTACCACCGAAATATCATTGCGATTTTTAAGTATCCATTTACACTGTGCGGGGGTAAGTGCTACCCTGTTGTCGGAGGGAATTTTACCTTCTCTTATCAGGCCTAGTTTGAGCATTCATGGAAGTTTTAAGACAGGCAATTTACATTTTACATTTTATAGTTGGCTTGTTACATTTGCATATGAATTATTTTGAATTATTTGGGTTTGAAGTGGCCCCAAGAATTGATAAAGGCGAGGTTGCCAAAAAATATTTTGCCTTGCAAAAAAACAATCATCCGGATTTTTTTACACAGTCTACAGAGTTGGAGCAAGCTTCGGCCCTGGAGCAATCGGCCGATATCAACAAAGCTTTTACTATTTTTCAAAACGAAGAAAAAACACTGGAATATTTTTTACAGCTAAAAGGTATTATTGAGACCGACGAAAAATACCAGCTGCCAGCAGATTTTTTAATGGAGATGATGGAACTGAATGAAACCCTTACAGAAAAAGATGGCGTAACACTAGCCGCAGAAATGGCCGAAATTGAAAAACCGCTGTTAGCAGAGATCGAACCCATTTTGAGCCAGAACCCCGCCGGCTTGGATAGCACGGCCTATGAGAAATTGAAGGCTTATTATTACAAGAAAAAATATTTGAAAAGGATTTTGGCGAGATTGGGCGATTAGTGTAATATTGCATCCCCTGAGATAGCTTAGGAGGTTCCAGAGGTTCCAGAGGTTCCAGAGGTTCCAGAGGTTCCAGAGGTTCCAGAGGTGCCAGAGGTTACAGAGGTTACAGAGGTTACAAACGTTCCAGAGGTTACAAACGTTCCAGAGGTTCCAGAGGTTACAAACGTTGAACGTTGAACATTTTGAACATTTCAAAGGCCCATGTGGCGGAATTGGTAGACGCAGCAGACTCAAAATCTGCCATTCGCAAGGGTGTGAAGGTTCGATTCCTTTCGTGGGCACCAAAAACCCGAAGTACATTTACTTCGGGTTTTTTATTGATATCATGTAAGTTGCGGCTGCTGTGATACTGTTATCATAGGTAAGCCTTTCTAAAACACCCGAACCTGGAGGTTCAAAAAATGGCCCGAACAGAACCTCCTTTTATTAAACATGTGGTTATCATTTCACAATCAAGATACAAGGCTGGGTCATCGCTGCTGAGACAAGAGCTGAATAAATTCCTCCTGTATAGATTGCCCCTTGTCTTTTGCATACCAGCCATGCAATTCCTTTTCAAAATCTTCCCACGATTTCCCCTCCGGATTTTTTTTCCAGGCCAGCAACAACTCCTGCGCACTTGCGGGTCTCGGGCCCCACACGAAGGCTTCGGTGCCCAGCGTATCATCCACCGCAATGAGTTTGGGTATGGCCCTGGCTCCATTGGTAAGATATTGATCCATCAGTTGGAGGTGCTGATCCCGCAATACAATATGCAGCTTAATTTTTTCAGGATTGAACTTTGCCAATTCAGCAATTACGGGCAAATTTTGTGCACTGTCGCCACACCAGGCTTCGGTTATCACTATCCATGTATAATGGTCTTGCAAACTCTCTACTAACCGTTTCAATTCAGGATTAATGAACATGGTCTTATGAATTCGCTGGGTTCTTGCAAGGTTCAATCTTGTAAACCCAATCAAGCTCCCGGTAGGGTCTTCAGAACTGGTTTCCTTATTTTCAACCCATAGCACAAATTTGTTTAAATAACTTTCATAGGATAATAAATCATATCCGTTTAATGATGTACGCATGCTCATATTATTTGTATGTTGAGGTTCTATATATGCCAAAACTAGTCAATCGCTTTAGATCAACATCCGCTGTTAAATAACTCGCCTGCACAAGGCTTTTATCATACACATGTTGAAAGAACATGGTTGTATTTTTTTAATTGAATTGTTTTATAAATGCAAATCTGCCTGGTCTTTCTGAAACGGATGGTAACAAAAGTAACATTGCAAAATGGAAAGCCGTAACAAGGAAATAAAAGCGAGCAATACTTTCTGAAAACTAAGACACCAGAACACTATATGGGTATTAGTTTACAATATTCCCAGCTCCTTCCATTCCGAGTCTTCCAGATAGAGTACATCGATGTTACACCAGAACGGGTTTTCGAAATACAAGTTTGGTTGATGGCAAATGGTGAATTCATAATAAGGTGCTGTTGGCTGTAACCAAAAATAGTTTAGCATTGGGCTGCCGGGCAAAAAACTTAGGGCAGCATGGTATAGACTTAAGTAAGGAGAATGAGTTTTAAAAGTCCATCCGGGCATTAAGATTTAAACAGTGCCCTGATAAACGCCGGCATTTCATTACCTGCCACGATAGCATCCACTTGCCCAAAGCTGATGGCTTGCTGCGGCATGTAGGCCATATCAGCCGAGCTTGGATCTTGTGCAATAGTGTAGCCACCAGCTAATTTTATTTTTTGCAGTCCCTTTGCCCCGTCGGCACTTGCGCCGGATAATAAAACCCCCACCACTGATCTCCCAAATACTGCAGCTACTGATTCAAACGACACATCTATACTCGGGCGACTGTAATTTATTTTTTCTGATGAATCCAGGGAAAAGCTATGTTCATTCTCTACGAGTAAATGATAATCTGGTGCAGCGAGGTAGATTCTCCCCGGCAATAAGAACTCCTTATCTTCTACTTCTTTTACCGGCAAACTCGTTTTGGTAGAAAGAAGGTCGGCCAGGATACTACCGGCAGAATTCTTTCGGTGTATCACAATCACTACAGATGCATTCAAGTCGTCCGGCAAAG
>JANPJW010000378.1:0-4661 GCA_031425715.1 Chitinophagaceae bacterium
TTGTAACAGCTACCCAATATTTTAAATTAGCCGAAAGTCTCGGCGGTATTAAAAGTTTGGTGTCGCACCCTGCCAACATGACCCACAAATCTATACCGGCCGAAAAGCGGCGGGCTGCAGGTGTGTCCGACAGCCTAATCAGGCTGAGTGTGGGCTTAGAGGAAGCTGCGGATTTAGTTGACGACTTAAATAGTGCCTTTAAACAGCTGGAGAAAAATGAATTTTTTAAGAAGGAAAATAATTTGGTTTCCAGCATCAGTGCATAGCCCGGCTTTTGTTGTGTCACTCTCTTGTGCTGTATCAAATAATTGAGCAAATAAAAACTTTAAATCAAATTAATTATGTCCGTCAATAGTAATCAACCTGCTTTACCCCCATCTAAAAAGCTTACCCTTGGTCTTTTCGGTTTTGGCGTGGTGGGCAAGGGCTTGTACGATGTATTAAACGCTACACCAGCATTACAAGCTTCCATCAAGGAAATATGCATAAAAAATCCTGGTAAAAAAAGAGCCATTTCTGCCGACCATTTTACTTCCGTTGCAGCAACGATATTGGAAGACGACGAAATAAATGTGATTGTAGAATTGATAGACGATGCGGATGCAGCTTACGCCATTGTAAAGGCTGCTTTGCAAAAAGGCAAGGCCGTAGTAAGCGCCAATAAAAAAATGATTGCTGCACACCTTGAGGAATTGTTGCACCTGCAGCATGAAAACCAAACGGCATTTTTATACGAAGGTTCCTGCTGTGCCAGCATTCCCATCATTCGCAACCTGGAAGAATATTACGACAACGACCTGCTGTCTTCTGTAAAAGGTATTGTAAATGGCAGTACCAATTACATTCTTACAAAGATATTTGAAGACGGTCTTTCGTTTAAGGATGCTTTGCTGGAAGCGCAGCAGCTGGGCTTTGCCGAAAGCAACCCTGCACTCGATATTGAAGGCCACGACGCTGCCAATAAATTGACCATCCTGCTGGCACATGCGTTTGGTTGCATCAGCTCTCCCGGCCAGTTTATTTACAACGGCATTACGGCCATCAAAAAAACAGATGCACTCGTTGCGAAGCAAAAAGGTTTAAAAATAAAACTGGTAGCCACTGCGCAAAAAATAAACAACCATCAACTGGCTGCCTTTGTGCTGCCGCAATTTGTAGAAGCCACAGACGATTTATTCAATGTATCAAATGAGTTCAATGGCCTGGTTACAGAAAGTAGTTTTGCAGACAAACATTTTTTTAAAGGCAAGGGCGCCGGAGCCTACCCTACTGCAGCCGCAGTATTGAGCGACATTGCTGCGCTGAGATATGGTTACAAATATGAATACAAGAAGTACCTGCAACAGGATAAACTCTCCCTAAGCAACGATTACTATCTTAAAACTTATGTGAGTGCCGATGTGGCTGAAAAAATAAATACAACAGATTTTGAATGGGTAGAAGAGTGGCACAACGAAGCTGGCAACAATTGGATGATTGGAATTATCCACGCCGCTAAGTTGCAGGAAAGCAACTGGTGGAAACAAGACGGAGTATCGCTTATCCTCCACCAGAACCCTATTGTAAATGATGTAGATTATAAAAAAATCAATAAAAAGAGCCTTGAGTTGGCTGGGGTAAACCACAGTAGGTAATTCTGCCAAAAGGAAACCGTTGTGCCTATTTTCGCTAACTTTGAAAAAACTATTTACCCATGATATTAATTCTTAAAAATCTCACACGTACAGTTTTGTTGTTGTTGAGCGTGGTATTCGTTTTCTCTTGCAACACAAGCCGGCGCACCCTTGCCATAGAAGAAGGCTGGGAATTATTGGGAGAAAGCAAAGCAAACTTTGTAAGGGATAAAGACCAGGTAGATGTGTTGAGTCCGGAACGCTTTACTGCCATACGCTTTAAAGTAGAAGACAAAGAGATTCATCTTAGTAACCTGAATGTAGTTTATCAAAGTGGCGACAGGCTAAGCCCAGTGATGGATGATGATCTTGTAGCCGATCAATTTAGCAGAATCATTGAATTAGGACCCGAGGGGAAGTCAATACGCAGCGTTGATTTTTCTTATCGTTCCAAGGGCAACATTTTAAAAGGCCGTGCGAAAATTTTAGTTTTTGGAAAACGATATGTGGCTCCGGTAAATTACCAAAACCCCAGCCGATAGTTCAACTCCATCTAAAAAAACCTGGAAAATAAGTTCCAGGTTTTTTTATGAGTTATTTTTTCCATTCATGCTCCAGTATACTCATTTCTACCAGGCTCCACCACGCTCCCTGGTGCAGCAAAACATCCCGGGATGTGCCGTCTATGCTAAACCCCGAGGCCTGGTAACATTTAATAGCTGCAGTATTAAAACTGTAGACTCCCAAACTGATCCGGTGTAGGTTTAATTCTTCAAAGCCAACTTTGAGCACAGCCCTGATCATATCCTTGCAATATCCTTTTCCCTTGTGTTTGCTGCTGCCAATTAACACCCTGCTAATGCGTGCAGACCTGTTTTTGCGGCTGATGCCTCCCAACGAAATATGCCCCACTACTTCGCCCGATTCTTCCTCTACTACTTTGTACACAAAAGCATCGGAGGTCCCTAAATTATTAGTATTCGTAATATACCAGTCCATACTCTGCCAGGTAAGCGGAAAGCTAAAAAGAGAACCTGCCCAATTGATGAGCAGTTCTTCATTGTCTATCCAGTTTATTAATTGGCGAAAATCGTCCGGGGTAAAATACTCGAGTCTGATCATATACAAGGGCAGTGAAAAAATAAGGATGCGTTATCTCAGCAAATGTAAATGATAAGTTGAATTTGAAATCATATAGTTTCCTACCCGCATACATTACAAAGCGGCCTTAACAAGGGGTACGAGTAACGCAACCCATCGTGCATATTGCTTGCCTGAAGGATGCAGGCCATCATTAGCATTCAGGCTACCATCAAAACGGGCTTCCCGGGATACGGGTGTGATGTCCAGGTAGGTCACACCCATGGAACTGGTAATTTGTTTGTTGATAGCGTTGAACTCATTTATTTCCCGTGAAATACGGGCTGTGTCGCTGTTTTGAGCAAACGGCGTCACACTATAGTCTGGTATGGATAGAACAAATACCCTGGATTTATTTCCTGCGGCGTAACCGACCGCTTTGTTTAACAAGTCGGTAAAATGCAATGTATATTCTGCCTGGCTTCTGCCCTGGTATTGGTTGTTTACTCCTATCAGCAATGTTACAATGTCGTAGTTTATGGTAGGGGTATTACTGCCCAGCGCAGACAAAAGGCTACCTGTGGTCCACCCCGAAGTAGCAATGATCTCGGGCATCTTAAATGGGAAACCTTGCTGTGATAAAGAGGCCGCGGCCTGGTTGGGAAAACGTTGGTCTATGGCTACCGAGCTGCCGATAGTGTATGAGTCGCCTAAAGCGAGGTAGGTCTTTGGGATACGCACGGTGTCACTAGGCACTATGATAACATCCTGATTAACCGGCGTAGTTTTTTTACAACCTACAATTCCAAGTAATACAACTACCAGCAAATTTTTGACTACGGCAGGCATTTTGAATTTTAAAAACTTCATACCTTAAATTACGAGGATCTCAGCAATTAGGTTGGTTCCCCAATGAACTATCATGTTAAAAAAAATATTTATGGAAAAACTCTGATAACCTTTACGAAGCGGGGAATGAAATAGCTATTCAGCTTAGAGAACATGACTCCTTTGCCAGACGAAGCATGAATAAATATAAAATTATTCTTGCTGTTTTCTGTAATAATGCCCATGTGGCCTACTTCCCCGCTATTTGCATCGGAGGCAGTAAATAAGATAAGATCACCCCGTTTGCTTTCGCCGGGTTTTACTTCCCTGCCGGCATTTGTAAAGTCTGACGATGTGCGGGGAACAGAAACCTTAAAATGGTTGAACACATAATTGATAAATCCCGAGCAATCGAACCCCAATTCTTTTTTCACTGAACCATACTTGTAAGGTACTCCCAGCAATGTTTCTGCAAAAGTTACGAGATCATCAGCCTCTACTGACTTTACATCAATCTTTCGGGCAGGAACCTTTTTTTTAAGCAGTACCGTGCTTTTTAATTCGGCGGCACTCACCACAGCAGGAGAATGTGTCTTGCGGCTGGAAGCGCAACTTTGCAGCATCCAACATATTAAAACAAACCCTGCTATTTTTGTAAAATTGATTCCTGTCATTTTATGATTCCTTCTTCTTAATCTCTCTTGATATTATTAATTTTTATTTCGCTGATAAACCTGTCTCCATCACTGCGTGAGTTTTGAATTTTCATTACTACATCCATGCCTTTGGTCACTTTCCCAAAGGCGGCATACCCCTCACCATCGCTGCTGCCCCGGCTACTGCTGTCAAACTGCTTTTGATCTCCAATACAAATAAAAAATTCGGAAGTAGCCGAGCCCGGTGTGGTGCGGGCCATGGACAAAATACCATTTTCATGGGTGAGGCCAGTTGCTTTCGGAGACTCGTGGGGCGTACCTGTTAGGGCAGCCTGGCGGGTAGGGTCCACCGTACTAATACCTCCTTGTATCAAACCTGTATTGTACCCTGCGGGTACGTTATCATTTTTTAACACCCTATAAAAACTCGCTTTTTTGTACAGGCCTTCATCTACATATTTTAAAAATGCAGCCACAGTTTTAG
>JANPJW010000379.1:0-3113 GCA_031425715.1 Chitinophagaceae bacterium
ATTACCAACTGGCTAAAAGTGCACAACTGTGGTTTTGCTACTCCGGTGCTCTACAAAATCATCAGCAACGATATTAAGGAAGTGATTGGTCGTAACTACGATGTTATTTGTTTTTTTACACCTGGTGGTGTAAAAAGCCTCCTGGAGAACTTTCCCGCCTACACACAGAACGGAACAAAAATTGGTGCCTTTGGAGCCAATACTTTTAAGGCCGCCGAAGAGGCCGGTCTCACACTCGAAATAAAGGCACCCTTGCCACAAACGCCGAGTATGATAAGCGCCCTGGAAAAATTCCTACTCTCGGTCCGAAAAAAATAATTTTACAAAGCAACTCTTAGGGTTGCTTTTTTTATGCCTGCGCTGCAGGTTTAAAGCTATCAGTTATGCAAAGGAAATACAACAATGCACTCATTCATGAAACGAGCCCTTATCTTTTACAGCATGCTCATAATCCTGTAAACTGGTACCCCTGGGGAGAAGAAGCCTTGCAACTCGCCAAGCGCCAGGATAAACCAATCCTGGTAAGTATAGGTTACTCAGCCTGCCATTGGTGCCATGTAATGGAGAGAGAGAGTTTCGAAAAAGAAGCCATAGCAGATTTTATGAATGAGCATTTCGTCAACATAAAAATAGACAGGGAGGAGCGGCCAGACCTGGATCATATATACATGGATGCGCTACAGGCAATCGCTGGCAACGGAGGCTGGCCCTTAAACGTTTTTCTTACAACTGATGCAAAACCTTTTTATGGCGGAACTTACTTCCCGCCAGAGAAAGCTTTTAACCGGGTTTCCTGGTCGGATGTGTTGCATTCTATGGCAGATATATGGATCAATAAAAGAGATGAAGTAGAGGATCAGGCTAACAGGCTAATAGAACACATTCAAAAATCGAACAGTTTTGCCGATGCTCAAAACCTTATACCACTTACAGAAACGGTTTCGTTTTACCATGCAGATGATTGTCGTTTGATGGCTGCTCAGTTTTTAAAAAATGCAGATACGACGGATGGCGGATACGGTAAAGCGCCCAAATTTCTTCATACTTTCTCTCTCAAGTACCAGTTGCAATACGGTGAGCTATACAAAAAGGATGAGGCAAAACAGCATGGTTTGTTTTCATTGCAAAAAATGGTTCAAGGCGGAATTTACGATCAACTGGCCGGCGGAATTTCGAGGTACAGTACAGATAACGAATGGCTGGCTCCCCATTTTGAAAAGATGTTGTACGATAATGCTTTGCTGGTAGATGTATTGTGCGATGCCTACCAAATAAGCGGCCGGGAGATCTTCAAAGAAGCCATTGTAAGTACCCTCCAGTTCATTCGGCGGGAAATGAGGCACCCGGATGGCGGCTATTTTGCAGCCCTCGATGCAGACAGCGAAGGTGAGGAGGGAAAATTTTACGTTTGGCAGAAACAAGAAATAGACACTCTGCTGGGTGAAGATGCCCATTTGTTTTGCAGCTATTTCGGGGTTACAGAAAAAGGTAATTGGGAAGGCAAGAACATTTTGAACATTCAGGAGGTTAGTGACAACTTTGCGGCAGCTAACAATTTGAGCCAGCAAGAATGGGGAGATAGGCTGGAAAGATGTAAAACACGCATGCTTGCAGAGCGCAGCAAACGGATTGCCCCGGGCATAGATGATAAGATTTTGTTAAATGCAAATGCACTGTTGATTACTGCTTTTTGCAAGGCTTACGCCGCACTGGGGGACGAAGCCTACAAAAATGATGCGGTAGAACTCTATGATTTTTTGCAAGAGCAATTGGTAGATGGTTACACCGGGATGAAGCATACCGTTAAAAATGGCGAGGCTAAGTTTCCAGCATTCCTGGATGATTATGCCTACCTCATTCAAGCCTGTATCCAATTGCAGGAGGTAACCTCCAATCAACTCTATTTACAAAGAGCAATTCAATTGACCCGGCATGTGATGGATAATTTTGGTGACCAGGCCAGCCCCTTCTTTTTTTATACGCACCATGGTCAGTCAGATATTGTAGTTAGAAAAATTGAACTGTATGATGGGGCAACACCATCGGCCAACGGTACTATGGCCCACAATCTCCTGTACCTGGGCATTGTTTCAGACAAAAAGGACTGGTCGGACCGAGGCCACAATATGATAAGATGCGTATTTAACGGCATGAAAAAACACTCTACTTCATTTGCTGTGTGGGCCGGGTGTTATTTGTTGCAAACTGCGGGTGTACACGAAATTGTGCTTACAGGGGCAGAAATTCAACCGTCGCTCAGGGCACTTATTCAAGCGTATATCCCTAATAAAATTGTCCAAAGTAGCGATACTGAGAAAGATTTCCCCCTGCTTCGTCATAAGGACTATCAGCGTAAGGTAATGATGTATATATGCAGGGATTACAGCTGTAAAAAGCCTTCTGAGGATGTGCAGGAATTGATTAAATCTTTGAGGGAACTTAATATTTAGACAGCTTATTCACAATAATAATTTGATGGCATCGTTTATGATAATCTGTAGAACTTGGTAGTGTGAACAAAATTTAACCAAACCGAAATTTAGTCAGTTGATGTTAGATTGAAATAATCATTACATTTGCTATTACCCCTCAAAGTTTTAAAAATGAACAATCGGATATTCTATTTAATGGCAGTTGCTGCTATGGTAACCTCTGCATCCAGCTGTAAAATGCTGAGTGGCAAAAAGAAATCTGGCTCCCTCGCAAACGATGGTCAGTTACATGGAGTTGCTCCCTCAGCTCGATGGTCTATGCCTAAACCCTTTGGTATGGTTTACGTACCACCAGGAACTTTCCATATGGGCCCAAGCGACGAAGACGTTAACTACGCTTATACAGCTCGTAATAAGCAAGTTTCCATCAGTGGCTTCTGGATGGATGCCACCGAAGTAACCAACAACGAATATCGTCAGTTTACCAACTGGGTAAGAGATTCTATTGCTGCTAAACTAATGGGGTTTGTAAAACAAAGCCCGGATGGAGTTGAGCTCGTAGACTGGACTAAGGTAAAAACCATCAAATGGGGCGATAAAGCAACCATTGAGAAAATTGATGCCATTATTCTTACTCCAGACAATCGGGTATTCGGCAAAAAAGAGTTGGATGCAAAAAAG
>JANPJW010000380.1:0-8083 GCA_031425715.1 Chitinophagaceae bacterium
TATTTTACTTTGTTTATGTTAATAATGTAAAACCCTCTTATGAAAAAAGTTGTTGCGGTTTTGTTGATCGTAGTTTCCATCGCAGCCGTCTACACGGGCTGGCAGGTATTTGGCCCTACGCTTGCAGCCCCGGAAAGCAAATATTTTTATATCCCCACCGGTGCCCCGTTTCAAAAAGTTAAAAGCGATCTGCAGCAACAGGAAATTATATCAGGAACCTTCTTTTTTGATAAGATAGCCCGCCAGGTAAAGTATGATAAAAATGTAAAGCCCGGGCGCTACGAAATTAAAGACGGTATGAGTGTTTATAACCTATTAAAAATGTTGAAGTCCGGCAAACAATCGCCGGTTCGATTGGTAATAAACAAGCTTCGTACAAAAGAAGACCTGGCTAAAAAAATAGGCCAGCAGTTTGAAGCAGATTCATTGGAAACCATTCGTTTTTTGGGGAGCAACGATTCTCTCAAAAGCTACGGTGTAGATTCTCACACTGTGATGACGCTTGTGATACCAAATACCTACCTTATTAACTGGAACAGTAATTTTAGAAAAATATTCAACCGGCTTAAAACTGAGCAGGAAAAATTTTGGAACAAAGAGCGCACACAAAAAGCAGCTGCCATAAATCTTACGCCACAGCAGGTGTATACCATGGCAAGTATAGTGGAAGAAGAAACGAATAAATTAAAAGACAAGGGACTTATAGCAAGTGTGTACATGAACCGCATTAACAAGGGTATGAAACTGGAAGCAGACCCTACTGTAAAATATGCCATGCGTGACTTTGGGCTGAAGAGAATTTTGTATGGCCACCTTACCTACCCTTCGCCCTACAATACTTACCAAAATAAGGGCTTGCCGCCAGGTCCTATCAGCACCCCGTCTGCAGAAACCATCGACGCAGTATTAGACGCACCCAGCACCGATTATATATTTTTTGTGGCTAAGCCAGATTTTAATGGCTATTCTAATTTTGCTGCCACTTACGCCGAGCATTTAGTATATGCGAAAGAATACCAAACGGCACTGGACGAACTCATCAGGAAAAAACAGGCAAAATAACATTGACAAAACTGCAACGCATATTTGTAACCTTCGCTCCTGTAGCTTTTTTTATAAGGCACAGCAAAAATATTTACCTGCCAGGTTTTGATGGTATACCCCTGTATGATGTAATTGTTTTTTTATTGAAGCAGGTAAAAACACATGGTATCACCGAGCGTGCATCGGCTATCTCTTACAATTTTGTGATGGCCTTACCGCCCTCTCTCCTTTTCTTGTTTACCCTTATACCGAACCTCCCTTTTGTTTCCAAACAAACCATCACCATAGAATTACACAGTTTTATTTATGATATCATTCCCTCGCCGGTTTATAACAGAGAAGTAATAAAATTTGTAGATAGTTTTATCGATAACTCCCGCTTTAGTCTTCTATCTTTTGGGCTTTTGCTTTCGCTCTTTTTTGCATCCAATGCAGTCATGGGCCTCATGCGGGCTTTCAACAAAAACTACATTGGCTTTGAAAAAAGAAAGGGACTCAAAGACAGGCTGGTGGCGCTACGCCTCACCGTTATTATTTTTTCTTTGCTGCTGGGCTACCTGATACTACTCATTATGCAAGGCGCTGTTTTGGAGCTATTGGTAAGCAACCCCACCTGGCGCATTATTGTTTCCTATGCAAGATGGCTGCTCATGATCGGGCTGATCTTTTTAGCCATCGGCTATATTTTTAAATATGCACCCTCGGTAAAAATACGTTGGAAGATAAGATCTCCGGGAGCATTAGTGGCCACCTTTTTAAGCATTGTTTCCACCCTCGGCTTTTCCATATTTGTAAGCAGTTTTGGCAAGTACAATGCGCTCTACGGCTCTATTGGTACCATCATGATGGTGATGGCACTCATTTACATCAATTCACTTGTGTTGCTCATTGGGTTCGAGTTGAATGTGAGCATCCGCATTTTGAAAGCACAGTCAGTACATAGGGCAGAAACCGAAGCAGCAGCACTAACAACAGTAGCTCCAAAAGACAGTCTACCACTAAAATAATTTATGCCCAGCAGAAAACTGTTTTCGTCTGAAAGAATTAATTTCAACGCAATCAATTATTTCAAACGCATTTATATGAAAAAGATAACATCAATGTTGACAGCGTTTTTGCTGGTGGCAACCCTGGCTTTTGCCACAGGCGAGCCTTTAAAAATTGGTGCTGCACTACCCAAAGCCGAGTTAAAAATGCTGGATGTAACCGGTAAGATGATCAGCATGAAAGAAGCTAAAGGCAGCAACGGGTTACTCGTAATGTTTAGTTGTAATACTTGCCCTTACGTTGTTAAGAACCAGGCAAGAACAATCGCCATTGCGGAATATGCCAAAAAAATGGGTATTGGTGTGATATTGTTGAATAGTAACGAAGCCTATCGGGGCGCTGACGACAGTCCGCAGGCCATGAAAGCTTATGCAAAAGAGCAGCAATACAAATGGAACTATGTAGTAGACAAAGACCATGAAGTAGCAGATGCATTTGGAGCCAACCGTACACCAGAAGTTTTTTTGTTTGATAATAACCTTACATTGGTTTATCATGGGGCTATAGACGATAACCCTTCCGATGCAAAGGCAGTAGGCAGGCATCACCTGCAAGAGGCCATCAATGAAATGAGCAATGGCAAAGATGTTTCCGTGAAAGAAAGCCGGAGCGTGGGATGCAGCATCAAAAGAAAAAAATCATAAATTATTTGACAGAACGTTTCACACAACGAAACAACGGAGGCAAAGAAACAACGATCTGTAGTTAACCGAATTCTTGTAATACTTTAAGTGCCGTTTTAATATTGCAGCGCCATAGTATGCCGCTGCAAAAAGCATCTTCTAGATGATTAAAAAAATATAAAACACAACAGTTTCTATGCAAAAACAACGGGCATTTTTTTCCGGCCTCCTATTGGCCATCTTAGCAATATCCTGCAGCCCAAAAAACTTTAGCGGCAATACAGCATACCAGTTCAAAAGCCTGGATGGGAAACCCGATTACAAAAACTTAAACTATTGGGCCGCTCACCCGGAAAAATGGGATCCCTCAGACAGTGTGCCCAGGCCGCTCAGAAAAACCTATTCAAATGATCAAACGATCGATGTCTTTTTTTTGCATCCAACTACGCTTACCAGCTCAAATGATACCAACAGCAATGCCCTTATAGACGATGCTGCCATCAATAGCAAAACAGATTACTCTGCTATACTTTACCAGGCAAGTGCTTTCAATGGCGAATGCCGTGTGTTTGCACCCCGTTACCGGCAGGCACATTACAACAATTATTTTACTTCAGACAAAGCACGGGCAAGCCAGGCTTTTGAACTTGCTTACGAAGACGTGAAAGAAGCCTTTGAAACTTACCTCAAATATTACAACAATGGCCGGCCCATCATCATTGCATCGCATAGCCAGGGCACCACGCATGCCGCCAGGCTTTTGAAAGATTTTTTTGAAGGAAAAAGTCTGAGTAACAAACTGGTGTGCGCCTATCTTGTGGGGATGCCTGTACCCGAGTCCTATTTCAATAGCCTGAAACCTTGCAAAGATTCATTGGCCACAGGCTGCATCGTCAGCTGGCGTACTTATAAAAAAAATTTTGAAGGAAGTGAATTTGTGTTGAAGGAAACATTCAAAGCGGTTGTAACCAACCCACTTACCTGGACCACCGATACCCTCTTTGCTCCCGCAAAGTTGAATAGCGGTGCTGTTTTAAAAAAGTTCAACAAGCTTTCGCCGGGAGTAACGGATGCCATGGTACATAAAAATATTCTGTGGAGCAGCAAGCCCCGTTTCTTCGGAAATTTCCTGCTAAAACAGGAAAATTATCATGTGGGCGATATCAATCTTTTTTACAATAATATCCGGCAAAACGTGCGCACCCGTAAAGCTATGTATTGGAAGAATTGAATGAGGGGAGTTATTGACTTGCCAGTGCCAGCTGGAGTTCCTTTTCAAAATCAGCCGCCTCCATTTCTTCTTCAAAAAATTTACGGTAGCCGGTTTTGGTATTTAGCAAAAGGGTGCCAGGTATAGAGCCGCTCCAACTTTTGTCTATTTTTGGGCAGAAATAATCAGCATTGGTTTCGTTTAACCAAACAATATTGGCCTTATATCCCTGCCTGTTTACAAAGCCTGCAATTTTTTTTGGGTAGTAAGACGGCAGATCGAGGCTTACCAGCAACAGTGCTACCTTCTGTGACTTGTATTTATCTGTAATACTGATAAAGGAAGGTATCTCCGCCACGCAGGGTTTACAAAACGTAGCCCAAAAACTAATGACCAACACTTTGCTAACAGTATCTTTCATGTAGTTTTCTACATCTGTTATCTGCCACTTTTTTATTTCCTGTGCTTGGGCAATAAAAGCAACAAGCAAAAAAGACAAAAGGAATATAACTTTTTTCATCGGCGATAAAGTTAGTTACAATTACTTCCCGCTCCCTTTCCGAAGGGTTAAAACCTCAAAAAATGCTTTGGCAGATACACGCTTTCAAAGTACTTTTGCCCCTCATTCATTTTAAAAAATTCAACCTATTTTATGGCATACGACGTTATAGTGTTAGGGAGCGGACCGGGTGGATACCCAGCAGCAATCAGGGCAAGTCAATTGGGAAAAAAAGTTGCAATCATAGAAAAAGAAAGCCTCGGTGGCATTTGTCTCAACTGGGGTTGTATTCCCACCAAAGCATTGTTGAAAAGTGCGCAGGTATATGAATATGCCAAACATGCTAAAAATTATGGCATCAACACAGGCGATGTATCTCCGGATTTTGGTGGTGTGATAAACCGTAGTCGTGGTGTGGCAGATAAGATGAGCAAAGGCGTACAGTTCCTCATGAAAAAGAACAAGATTGATGTGATCATGGGAAATGGCAAGATAGTAGCGGCCAACAAGATTGAAGTAACAGCGGCAGATAACACCAAACAAATAATAGAAGCCAAAAACATTGTGATAGCAACTGGTGGCCGTGCACGTCAGCTGCCTACCCTGCCTATAGATGATGTAAAAATTGTTGGTTACCGCAAGGCAATGGTGTTGCCAGAGCAGCCAAAAAGTATGATCGTTTGCGGCAGCGGCGCCATAGGCTCTGAGTTTGCCTATTTCTACAACAGCATGGGCACCAAAGTTACCATTGTGGAGTTCATGCCAAGGATTGTACCGGTAGAGGATGAAGACATCAGCAAAGAGCTGGAAAAACAATTTAAAAAACAAGGGATTACCATCCTTACCAACAGCGAAGTTTTAAAAGTAGATACCAGCGGTACCGGCGTAAAAGCTACCATCAAAACGGCTGCGGGTGAGCAGGTGTTGGAAGCAGACATTTTATTGAGTGCTGTAGGAGTTGTAGCCAACATTGAAGGCATCGGCCTTGAGGAGTTGGGTGTTAAACTTGACAAAGGAAAAATTATTGTAGATGCTAATCAGCAAACCAATATTCCGGGTTTGTACGCCATTGGAGATTGCACACCAGGCCAGGCGTTGGCGCATGTGGCTACCAAAGAAGGCATCAATGCTGCTGAACATTTAAGTGGACACAAACCTGAAGCCATCGATTACAACAACATTCCAGGCTGCACTTATTGTGTGCCGGAAATTGCAAGTGTAGGCTATACAGAAAAGGCCGCCAAAGAAGCCGGCTACGAAGTAAAAGTGGGTAAGTTTCCTTTTATGGCGAGCGGCAAAGCCAGTGCAGCAGGCGCCACAGAAGGTTTTGTAAAAGTAATTTACGACGCTAAGTATGGTGAATTCCTGGGCTGCCACATGATAGGCACGAATGTTACAGAAATTATTGCCGAAGCAGTGGTTGCCCGCAAACTAGAAACAACCGCTCATGAAATTTTGAATGCTGTGCATCCGCATCCTACCATGAGTGAAGCTATGAAAGAAGCAACCGCCGTTGCTTATGGAGAAGCAATAGATCTTTAGATCCCCTCCGCCCCTGAAGGGGACCCGGAAGTTTCTAATAGGTTGTATAAAATACTGAATAGCAAATTTACAAATGCTACTCAGAAAATAATAAAGAGAGGCTGTTGTTGAACAGCCTCTTTTTTAATGTCTATTCAATTAAGGAAAGCCTGATACGGATCAATTAATTTTGGGGCGCTGTACATATACCAACACCTGGCATTTGTTCCGGCTGCTACGGGCTTTGGTACCTGGCCATCGCCAGCCACCAGCTCCCGGTGGTCGCTGCCCTCCGCATCCGGCAGCCCCTCAGCAGTAATCTCTTTACTCAACAATAATTTAATTCGCAAGCTGTGGTTCAACAAATAATCTTGCTGAAGAGTCAGGACATCCCCGGCATTTTAGAATTCTACAAACGAAATGTTTAGTACTGCGAAGGCAAAAAAAAGCGCCCAATTCGGACGCTCAATTCATAACTACTTTCCGGTAAAATAAAAGTTTACTTCGCAAAAACTTTTTTGAGTAAATCAGAGGCCTGGCCTGCAGGATCCTTTCTTATCTTTTGCTCTTCTTGCCCAATAGAATAAAAAATTCCTGACATAGATCGCTCCGTTACATAGGCAGAGATGTCTGTATTTACTGGTTCCTTGCTGAATTTATTGTACGCCGTAAAAACATCTTTCCAATATTTGGTAGCGTCCGTTTTTGCCAGGGATTGTTCTATAACGGGCCGCATTTTTTCGGTGAGTTGAGCGGTGGTTTGTTGCTTCAAATAATCTGTTGCTGCAAAATCGCCACCCCGTAAAATAGAAAGCCCGTCTTTTACAGTCATGCCTTTAATGGCGTCCCAAAAAATGGTAGATATACCACCGGCGGCATCTTCTGCCGCACGGTTCATAGACAAAATTGCCTTGTCTACCAACGAGCCCATTCCAAATTGACGCAACGTTTTTTCTGCCTTCTTTGCCTCGGCTGGCATTAAAATTTTAATGGCTGCATTCGCAAAAAAACCATCTGCTTTGTTTAAGTTCTGTGCACTTTTTTGGGTACCCACCGTGAGGGCTTCTTTCAGGCCACTGATGATCTCATCGCTGCTTAGAGTAGATCCTTTGCCAGCTCCCAGGATTTTGCCAATCCCAGGCATGCTGGTATTACTACTGTCTTTTTTTACGGCTTTATTGAGCTTGCCCAAAATACCCTGCGCACTCAGGAAGGTACTCATGCAAAGAGTGAGGAAAAGAATACTGGCTTTTTTCATATATCATTTTGATGGGTAAGAGTACAAATCTACTTGTAAACATGCTAAAGGCTGGTTAAATTGTTTTACTATTGCGAAAAATATTCACATGCCCAGGCGGCATGATTGATCAAAAAAAATAAGAAAAATGAAAATTGCTGTGCTCGGGGCTGGTATGGTGGGTCGTGCTATTGCGGCTGATCTTTCTAAAAATTTTGAAGTCACGTCTTTCGACATAAGCGAAGAAAATTTGCAACTGGCCAAAACTGCTCCATCGGTTAAAACACAACTGGCAGACCTGGCAGTACTCAGCGGCTATGCCTCCATGTTAGCCGACTTTACCTTAGTAGTGAGTGCGGTACCTGGCTTTATGGGTTATAAAACGCTGGAAGAATTGATTAGGCTAAAAAAACAAGTTGTAGATATTTCCTTCTTTCCGGAAGATGCGCTCTTGCTCACTCAGCTTGCCCAACAAAATGGGGTAACAGCTATTGTAGATTGCGGGGTGGCACCGGGTATGAGTAATCTAATTTTGGGTAGGTACAATGAAGTGATGCATATTGAAAGTTTTGAATGCATGGTGGGTGGCCTACCAAAAGTGCGCACAAAACCTTTTGAATATAAAGCACCTTTTTCGCCCATAGATGTTATTGAAGAATACAGCAGGCCAGCACGCTACCAGGAGAATGGCCACATCATCACCCGCCCTGCACTTAGCGATGCCGAACTGGTAAATTTTGAAGGCATCGGCACCCTCGAATCCTTTAATACCGATGGCTTGAGGAGTATCCTGTTTACCATGAGCCATATCCCAGACATGAAAGAAAAGACTCTGCGGTATCCCGGTCACATTGCGCTGATAGAGGCTTTGCAACTGGCAGGG
This sequence comes from Chitinophagaceae bacterium, assembly GCA_031425715.1. Classification (GTDB taxonomy): domain Bacteria; phylum Bacteroidota; class Bacteroidia; order Chitinophagales; family Chitinophagaceae; genus Ferruginibacter. Next base: position 8,065 of record JANPJW010000380.1, read on the forward strand.
TTTTTCTCAGAAGAAGAAA
>JANPJW010000381.1:0-4982 GCA_031425715.1 Chitinophagaceae bacterium
CTGGGCAAAACGCTTTCAAAAAAGAATTACAGCTCGTCATTTTTTATTGGCGATCATTACGACGATTTTGGCTTTGCCAAATGTTGCAACTGGGTGGGCCTTCAACAGTACTACAGCATGGAATCTATACCGGGCTATCAAAAAATGGAACAACACAGTTTGGGACTGCACGATGAATATGTACTGCAGTTTATGCAAGAAAAATTACGCAATATGACGCAACCATTTTTTGCAACGCAGTACAATATTTCAACCCACTACCCTAACGACCTTCCAAAAAACTTTAAGGCAGCTGCGGGCAACACAACGCCACCCATGAAAACAATGCAGTATTACAATGACTGCCTACAAAAGTTTTTTAAAGAAGCTGCATTGCAATCCTGGTTTAAGAACAGTGTCTTCATTTTCTGTTCCGATCATTGGGCACAACCGCACACCAATACTATTAGGCTAGATGAAGTAGAAAGTTTTAGAATTCCCCTGTTCATTTACGAGCCCGCCAAATCATCGGGTAAGGAGATAACAGCCCCGGTGAGCCAATTGGATATTCTCAATACCGTTTTGCATTATGGAGGCATCAAAGACAGCATCACCAGCTATGGAGAAAATCTGGCTGAAACTTCCCTAAACCCACAGCGAACGATCTTTACAAAGATCAACGGCTTTTTGTACCAGGCCATCAACCAGGAATATGTATTGGGTTTCGACGCCTTGCAAGGCAAGGCTTTGTACTGCTATGATTATAAAAAAGATCCAGGTAAAAAAGACAACCTGCTGCTTCAAAAGTCCTATCCCGCAGCCGATCAACTTATCCTGGAGATAAAGGCTTTTCTACAAACAGCCTCCCGCCATTACCGGCGGGAGCAAGGATAATGCTTTATCATTTTCTCGGTTGCAGTGGGCTTTTAGATAGGTGAGGGTTACCAGCGGCAGCAATGCTTGCACGAGCAATGCTAATTTTACATTTATGTGAGCTATTTCTTATCGTATGAAAAAGCAAAACGGCTCACAGATTTAGTTTCGCACATTTTGACCAAATGGATTGTTGTAATGATATTCCTGCCTACTTTTAAAATCTAATCCCAAAAAACTATTCTTTATGAAGCGCTTCCTCCCCAAAACACATATCTCCCCTTTTTCCTTTACCTTTTTATCATTATTTTTTTTATTAACTATTTCAAGTTGTAAAAAAATAGTAGAAAAAGAGACAGCAGCGACGCCCTTATCACAAAAATTTAATAGTGCCAATGCTCTGCCGGTAACACCCAACGGCTATTGCGTAACAGATCAGGAAAATGTTTCAACTGCAGATTCTATTTTGAAACCCACCATTTTAGGTACGAGGCTGATTGGCTTGCCATACTCGGTTGCTACCATGCAGCAAGCTTATCTATCGGTTTATGGGAGCAGCACACAAGCAGTAGAAAATTCCTGGTACATGCGTTTTAAACCTACTTCATTTGACCAGTTAGCTAAATTGGAAGATCAGGACATTGATTTGTTTGACTACCCGCTCGACTATGAAGTGGTGCAGGAGGGTGATTACTACGATGATGGTGTAACAGGCGCTGAATCTATTCCCTGGTTGTATGCCGTGGTGCCTGTTAATTTTGTGACCCCCTCTGGTATTACGAGCGAACTTTTACAACGCTTACATGTGCCCAACGATTATCGGGTAGAGGATAAAGCCTTTCAGCTGACAGGTAATGTTGTGGACACAGCAGATTGCGCTGCTGCAAACGCAACTATCCTTACACACGAGTGCGACTGTAGCTCTCGGCCGAGTGCGTTAAGCTGCGAATGCCGGGAATTTTGTGGTTTCACGCCCTGCCGTAACCCGCCGCCACCTGTGCCCATGTACGCATACCAGCAGGCGCTATTACCGTTGAGGACAATACATTTATGCTAAATGTTCCGATTCGTCAGGCAAGAATGGTGGCCCGACGCTTTTTAAAGGTGGCCCGCACTTTTACCGATAACAATGGCAGGTATAATTTTGGCAAGAGCTTCCGCAATAAAGTAAGCCTTTTTATAAAGTTCAAAAACCCAAATGCCATCATCATGGGGCTGCGTGGTGCCAGGTTGTGGCAAATACTGTTTCCCGTAAAAATTAAAATGGGCACGTATCGTGGCAATGTTGACAACCTAGTGTATAATGTAGAAGGCAATTCAGATGTAAGGAGTCGCAGTAACCGGCATTGGGCTGCCGCTACCATGCACAATAAGGTGCAGGAATACCGGGATTTTGCTGCCGCACAGTTTATTATGAACCCGCCCGACAAGCTCAGGGTGCTTTGCGTACCCGGCTTTTCCACTGGCTCTGCACCCATGTTTGCCAAGCGACTTTTTGCAAATCTGCCAGACTTATATATCCGGCAGTATATTGCCTCGGCAGTAGGGTCACCAGTATTTCAAAGCATTGCATTGCTGGCAGAAGTACTCGTAAACAGGGTAGATTTAACCATTGGCTACCAGGCAGGTACCAGCGGGTTTAGAAAAACCAGTGCCGTGTTATCGGAAACCGGCTACCATGAGCTTACGCATGCCGGGCATTATGCCAAAGTGGGCAATGCCTGGTATGGTAATTTTGTAAGTGCAGAAATTAACCAGATAATCGCAAGCTCAGGCAGCCAATTTAGCCCTTATGGGCAAGCCACTTCTTCTGATGCTCCCATTATAGCCCTCGGCGAAAGCTGGGCTTACCACATGGGACATTTTTTAACCGCTGCAAGATATGGTGGTCAAAGCCCACAGTTTAATGAACAGGGCAATACCTACTTGAACGGAAACCCAGTACCAGATCTTAATAGTAATCTAAATTTGCTGGAGGATTTTGATCCGATAAATCGAAGAGTTATTGACCCTTTTTGGTGGATACCCCAAGGATTGTATTATGATATGTTTGATGTAAGGAATGAAACGGGAACACCCATAATTGATGGAGTGTCAAATTATAACAACCAGCAATTTTTTAATGCGTTAGATAATGACATATCTAACTTACCAGCATTTCGAGGAAGGCTTTTAAATGAAAATGGTAATAGCCAAAATATTCAGGTAACAAATTTATTTGGGCAATATGGATACTAAAATGAAACAGTTAGCTGCCGTTATATTATTACTGCTTGCTACCACTTATGCAACATGCCGAAAAAATTGTACAGAAACCAACTACTCGTTCGAGGCCGGTATAAAAGTTTACCCTGATGCAGATAGTATTGCTGTAAATGATACCATATGGGTAGAAACAGATTTTTCATCCCAATTGAAAGATTTACAAACAGGAAATAATATTGACTATAGTGGTGCAGGTAATCTAGGTACCGGTATACAGCTTTTAAAATTTATTGGGGGGAGTATAAATGATCCGGGGGTAGTCCCTGCTATTGATAGCTTTACTTTTTTACTAGAAAAAGGTATTTTGATACCGCCCAGTTCCAATGCTAATCAGGTAAAAACCTACAATTTTAATGAGGAATCCGGAAGATACAAATTCAAGTTAGGGGTTGTTCCCAACAAGAAAGGGGTCTATGCGTTGGCGATTTCCAATGCGGCCAATGTCTTCCGCAAAAATGATAAGTGCACTAAGGCATCCTTTGCGTTCAAATTCCTGGATACAGATAATCATGTCTATTTTCTTGAGCAAAACAGGCCGGGTTACATCCCAAGAGGCTTAGAGCTTACCAATCTATATTGTTTCAAAGTGAAATGATTTTTAAGACAAACGAGCACCGGGTGTGAACACAATATTTATGTTACCTGCCTACAGAGAAAGGCTGATAAGTCTTAATCCAAATTATCAAACAGCTGATATACGTTCGCTGTTTTTGTTTTACAACTATTAAACAACAACTATCATGAAAAACATTATTGTTTTATTGTTAGGCTTGACAATTTTAAGTGCCAATACCTGTAAGAAAAGTGATTGTGCCCAATCCGTTTACAGTTTCGAAGCAAAAGCAAAAATTTTAAATGCTGCCGACAGTGTAAATATTGGAGATACTATATGGCTAGAAATAAACTGTCCTGTGTCGCAACTTGACCAGGCAACTGGGCAAACAGTACAATACAGCGATGCAGCAAACCTTGGTACTGCACTCGGTATCGGAGAACTTGTAAGCCCCGCTGCGCCGGTATATGCGGCTAATGATTTTAAGTATATTTTAGAGAAAGGTTTTTTGCTCAACAATCCTAACGTTGCGGCTATTAGAGAGTACAGCTTTGCTGAAAATTTCTCCAGATATGAAATTAAATTAGGTATTATACCAAAAAGAAAAGGAGTGTTTAGCATAAGTCTTTCAAATGCATCAAACGTATATCGCAACAACGACAAGTGTACAAAAGCCAGCTACAGTATTTATTATGCAGATACAGACCAGCATTTATATTTTATTAGACAAATATTTGGAACTGTACCGGACGGTGGAGCAAAAGCTACTTACTGTTTTAAGGTAAAATAAATAGTAAGTCATTGGCAAGTCAACCTAAAAATTGGCCCCTTATAGCCCTTGGAGAAAGTCTTGCCCATGTTGGTGTTCTTTAAAACGTCCGCAGGCGAACCTCTCCCTCTCTGAAATTCACCCGTCTAATGTTTTCACTAACGGCGAGTATTTGAAATACATCGAACTTTTAATTAATATAGGTGTAACCACTACATTCAGGGAGATACCATTAACCTCCCTAACTCACTCCACTACCATTGCCCACAGCCACATCCGGATTTACAAATTGCAATTTACCATCTGCATCTTCCGCCATCAGGATCATTCCATTGCTTTCTATACCCCGCATTTTACGAGGGGCAAGGTTGGTAACCACCGTTACCTGTTTGCCTACAATAGCTTCCGGAGAAAAATGCAGCGCAATGCCGCTTACAATGGTCCTGGTTTCAGAACCGAGGTCTATTTCTAACTTGAGTAATTTATCTGCTTTGGCTACCTTTTCTGCGGACAGGATTGTTCCAACCTTTAAATCAATTTTTG
>JANPJW010000382.1:0-3033 GCA_031425715.1 Chitinophagaceae bacterium
CCCTGTAGCTGATCCAGCTTAAGTTTTGTATCAGGGCTTTTAGTGAGGTTGTAAGCTTTCTGAAAATTGGCAATGGCATTGACAGTATCTTTTTTAGCAACCAGCAAATCTGCATAAGAGTCATATACATTGCCGCTGGCAGGATAGTTGGCAATATTCATTTCAAACAAAGCAGCTGCTTTATCATAATGGCTGAGCGAAAGTGAATTGTAGCCCAGCCCGTTTACCTGGCTTTCTGGCGGCAATACTTTGTAACCAAATTCTTTTGAAACTTTTTGATAATGCTGCTCTAATTTTTGCAAGAGGCTCATCCCTGGCTCCATAAAATCAGCCTGGTCAAGTTTCATCCGGTGCCAGTCAAAAATAAAGCGAAGCCCATCATATTCGCTGGCAAGCGGCACAGAACCATGGTCATCGTCCGCATAATATTTACTGGCATATTTCAACCCGTTTTTAGCATTCTCTTTTATAGCTTTATCCAGGGCGAAGATGGATCGTACATGCCTTGTGTCTATGCTGGTATCCTTTTTCATTTTTTCTACACTCATTTTCTCGGGTAGGGTATTGGCTATGCCCAGGTAGAGTTTTGTACCATTGTATTTTTGAGCGGATAGTTTTTTTGTGGTAGTTCTAAGAAACTGTTCTTTATCATACCACATGCTGGGGTCTATGCTGATGTATGCATTGAACATTTTAGTATGATTGGTTAATATATGCATCACCGCCAGGCCACCAAAGGAATGGCCTATCAGCAATTTGTAGGGTTGTGTGGGGTAAGTAGAATCGATGTGGGGCATTAGTTCTTTTTGCAGGAAGCTTGCAAAATTTTCTCCCCCTCCAGTTGCTTTTGAGAAATTGCTATCCATCATGGGTGGATCACTTTCTATGTGAGTGGGAGTGAGGTCCCTTGTTCTGTCTGTGTTAGGGATACCGACTACAATCATCTCCGGTAAAACGGTATTGCCGTTTACCTGGCTGAGTTGCTGTATGATGCCCACAACAGATTCAAAATGGCCATCACCATCCAGCAGGTACACAACCGGGTAACGCTGGCCGGTAGCTGGTTGCCCACTTTTCATATCTGGTACATACACCCATACCTTTCTTTTTTCCTTCAGGATGGTGGAGTACACGCTGTCCACTTTCCCGATTACTATTTTGTTGTTATCTGTTTGTGCCTGGGCATTGAAATAAAAAAGGCTGCACAGCAGATAGGGGAGAAGATGTTTCATAACCTATTGTTGGAGTTAAAAATAAAAAATTATAAAGTGGATAAACTAACAGCGCTAGAGAAACCGAAACTAAATGTATGGTAAATTATTTACGGATTTTCTTCATTTTTTAGCGTTGTCACGTCTTAAGAACTAAGCATCCACAATTTCGGCACCTGGTGACAAGCAAAGTTTACTACGATTATAGTGGATGGCCATCTCAAAAATTAACATGATAAAAAGTTAAATCCATCCGGATCAATTATCCGTACCTAAGCATTATCGATCCGTCCCCCTCTTAAAAGCTGCCCACACTCCACCGGAAAAAGAATTGACCAGTTAATTGCCCAGGCAAAACTATGGGCACCATCTAATCACTTTTTAAATTATTAAAACGCATGAAACGTAAAATTTACGCTGCCATTATGCTAATGGCAATGAGCCTTAACACTTTTCCGGTGTGGGCTTCCAGTCATCGGGAGGCTCCCATGATTGCAGACGATCCAATGGCGGATAACACGGATTTGTATGCTTTTAAAAGCCCCACCGATCCGAACAAAATTATCCTGATTGCCAACTACATTCCCTTCCAGTTGCCACAGGGTGGACCGAATTTTTATCATTTTAGCGAAAACGTTCGTTATGAAATTCACATAGACAATAACCTGGCTACGGCTGGGGATGATATCGTCTATCGTTTCACTTTCGATCGTAACAATGAAGATCCTACTACGTTTTTCAACATTCGCCTGGGTAAAGAGAATGTAAAAACCACCTACACGTTGGAAAGAAGCATGGATGGCGGTAAGAAATTTTCAACTATAATCACCAAAGGAATTGTGCCTCCGCCAAACATTGGAGCTCGTTCTATCAGCTCGCCTGTAGGTCTGAATGCGCCAGATTATCAAACACTGATGACCAAGGCCATTAAAACAGCCAGTACAGGTGAAAGGGTTTTCGCCGGACCGGTAGAAGATCCCTTCTTTGTAGACCTGGGAGGTATTTTTGACCTGGGCGATGCACCCCGCCAGGGACCAACATATGCAGAAGACGGCCTCGCTTGCATCAACGTTTCCAGCCTCGCCATAGAAGTAGATGTAAGTACCCTGCATCCAAAACGCAAAAATGTAAACCAGGCTGCTAACATCCTGGATCCTTCCTACGTGATTGGCGTTTGGGCATCGGCCAGCAGACAAAAAATTGCGGTTCTGAACGACATCAAAGAGAAAGATGCAAAAGATCCTTATCATTCTAATACAGACAATGATGATGATAAAGATAACAGGCATGGCAAAAATGATGAAGGGATTTCATACCGCGGCCCCTGGATACAGGTTTCCCGTATTGGAATGCCATTAACGAATGAGGCAGTCATTCCCATTGGTGCAAAAGATCTTTGGAACAGGCTTACCCCTTACCAGGACCTGAGCAGGCTTGCCCGTTTTGGTAATTATTTTTACAATCCGGAATTATCGCTTTATATGGATGATCCGCAGTTTGGCGGAGCGGTACCGGCATTTTCCCCATTGCGCATCCAGAAAAATTCTTTGGGCCAATTTGGTTTTGGGAATGGTCAGAATGGCTTGTTTGCATTGAAAGGAAATGCCGCCTTAAATGGTACAGCATTGAGTGAAGCCAACTTCGGCGGACTCTTATTGCCTGGCCCCAACAAGCCTCGCTCGGTAGATCTTTGGCCTATCTTCCATACCGGTGTTCCTAACCTTGCTCCGTACCAACTTGCTACCGGCAAAGGTGGAAATCCACTTGCAGTAGGTAAACCATTTATCAATAATTTTTTACCAAATGGTGGAGATATGCTCCG
>JANPJW010000383.1:0-3219 GCA_031425715.1 Chitinophagaceae bacterium
TAAAAATCCTTCTGAGGCATTGTTTACGTTTTCTGCCGGTAATTCAAATGTTACTTTAGTTGTCATGATCATTCACTCTGATTAAAAAAAATAGTTACTTGTTGCCACTTTATACCCTTTAGCCCCAAATGTAACCCAAGCACGGCGGGAAGCTTATGCACATTAGGTGCATAAAAAAGGCTGCATATCAAATATGCAACCTTGCAACTATTTAAACACCGGCAACTTTACTATTTTTCCAGCATAAATGGATAACGATAATCTACCGGCGAGTTAAAGGTTTCTTTGATGGTTCTGGCACTGAGCCAGCGGTAAAGGTTCAGAGCAGAACCAGCTTTATCGTTGGTGCCACTGCCTCTTGCACCTCCAAATGGCTGTTGCCCTACTACGGCCCCCGTAGGTTTGTCGTTGATATAAAAATTACCGGCACTGTTACGCAGCCTGTTGGTAGCAAGTTCTACTGCAAATCTATCTCGTGCCAATACAGCACCTGTTAGCGCATAGGGTGAGGTATTGTCTACCAGCTTCAGTGTTTCTTCAAACTTATTTTCATCGTAAATATAGACCGTTAAGATGGGTCCAAACAGCTCCTCGCACATGGTGACGTAATATGGATCTGTGGCCTCAATTACGGTTGGCTCAATAAAGTAACCATTCGTCTTATCCGCTTTTCCGCCAACCCAAATCTTTGCACCACTGTCTCGCTTGCGGGCGTTCTTTAGATAACCCTCTAATTTATCAAAACTCTTTTCATCAATCACCGCATTGATAAAATTGGTAAAATCTTCCACAGAACCCATCTTCATAGACTTTATCTCTTCTACCAATTTCTTTTTCACTTCGGCAGCCATGTTGCTGGGAATGTAAGCCCTGGAGGCAGCAGAACATTTTTGTCCCTGGTACTCAAAAGCACCACGGGCAAGGGCGGTAACCACAGCATCTACATCGGCCGATTTGTGTGCGATCACAAAATCTTTTCCGCCGGTTTCGCCTACAATGCGGGGATAAGATTTATACATGCCCATATTCTTACCAATAGTTTCCCACATCTTGTTAAAAACACCTGTACTTCCTGTAAAATGAATACCTGCAAAATCCGGATGATTAAAAACTACTTCGCCTATTGTTGGTCCATCTATAAATACCAGGTTGATCACCCCATCTGGTAAGCCCGCTTCTTTTAAAATGCGCATGAACATTTGCGCACTATATACCTGCGTGTTGGCACATTTCCAAACCACTACGTTGCCACACATGGCCGCACTGGTTGGAAGGTTTCCGCCAATAGCTGTGAAGTTGAATGGCGAGAGCGCAAATACAAATCCTTCCAGCGGGCGGTATTCTAACCTGTTGTATACGCCAGGACCACTGATGGGCTGCTGGCGATAGATCTCACTTAAGTAATGCACATTAAATCTTAGAAAATCTATGAGTTCGCAGGCGGCATCAATTTCTGCCTGCATAGCGTTTTTACTTTGCCCCAGCATAGTGGTGGCATTGATATAAGGCCGGTATTTAGTAGCCAACAAATCGGCCGCCTTTAAAAATATATTAGCACGGTTTTCCCAGCTCAGGTTAGCCCATTTCTCTTTTACTTTGAGCGCAGCGTTGATTGCTTTTTTCACATGGCTTGCATCACCACTGTGGTACTGCCCCAACACATGAGTATGTTCATGGGGCGGAGTCATGTTCGCCGTTTTACCGGTGCGCACTTCCTCGCTTCCAATATACATGGGCACATCTATTTTCGAGGATTTCAGTTCCTTTAAAACTTCCTTCAATCTTTTCTTTTCAGCAGAACCGGGTGCATAATTTAATATCGGTTCATTAGCTGGTAATGGATAATAAAAATCTCCGTATTGCATAATATTGGTTTGGTGATTTGATGATGAGATGATTTGATAATTTGGTGATTTGATAATTTGAAAATTAGTTTATTGAGGGTTTCGTTGATGGCTTTGATTTTGAAGAAGTTATTATCTTGGATATAATTTTTACAATTGCCGTGCAATTTTCCAGGAATTCATCACAATTATCATACGATGAATTTTTACAAAGTAGGAGCCAATACTCCGTCTCATCTGCTTCTTTGGCTGCTATCTTGAATTTATGGATAAAGTCCAATTTACTTTCCGCATTCTGCGCTTCACGCACATTGGCCCCAATGCCGGTTCCTGATTTTAAAAGCTGTCGGGCAATTATGTATTTATGATTTTTTTCCAGTTTCTCACAATACTTTATAATCTTTAATGCAAATGCGAAGGTCAAGTCGACAATGATATTTTCTTTGTTGTCTTGCATCAACCAAATTTTAAAATTATAGAACAACCGAATTCTTCGGGTAAAATACAAAAATTTTATAGTGCCCCCATCGCAAATTGTCAAATCAACTAATCTTCAAATTAACTAAGTTTCAGTTTCCTTCTCACTCATCAAATATGCCTTTATAAATCCATCCAGATCGCCATCCATTACAGGTCCGATATTCCCTACTTCGTAATCGGTACGGTGGTCCTTGATCATTTTATAAGGATGAAAAACATAACTCCGAATCTGGCTGCCCCACTCAATCTTTTTCTTCTTGCTGTTGCTGGCATCTTTGATTTCGTTGCGTTTCTGCAGCTCGATTTCGTACAATCGACTTTTTAGCATTTGCATGGCAAGCTCTCTATTTCCTAGCTGGCTTCTGTCCTGCTGACACACCACCACAATGCCTGTAGGGATATGGGTCAATTGAACTTTTGTTTCTACTTTATTTACGTTCTGTCCGCCGGCACCTCCGCTTCGGGAGGTTTCCATTTTCACATCAGCGGGATTGATATCTATAACGATCGTATCATCCACCAACGGGTAAACATTCACCGATACAAAAGAAGTATGCCTTCTGGCATTGCTATCAAATGGAGAGATACGTACCAACCGATGCACACCGGTTTCTGATTTCAAAAATCCGTAGGCAAACGGTCCTTCAAATTTATAAGTACAGGTTTTTATCCCGGCACCATCACCCCACTGCCAGTCCATTTCCGTGACTGTCCAGCCCTGCTTTTCACCATACATCCTGTACATACGGGCAAGCATTTCTGCCCAATCCTGGCTTTCTGTTCCGCCAGCACCACTATTTATTTGCAGCATGGCAGGCAACTCATCTTCAGGTTCGTTAAGCGTGCTTTTAAATTCTGCCTCTTCAATTTTTTCAATGGCAGCATCAAAAGCTTC
>JANPJW010000384.1:0-3912 GCA_031425715.1 Chitinophagaceae bacterium
TTCTTGATGTTTATTTCCAAACCTTCCAGGTCATCTATAAATAAATAGGGAAGCACAATGTATTTTTCTACCCACTGTTGTGTTTTCTTATAGCCCTTATCTAAAAATACTGCACCTATGAGTGCCTCCAGGGTGTTGCCAAATATCTGGGAGATTTTGAGGGCATTGTCAAACTTATTGTAGAAAGTAATTTTCTTCAATCCCATCTTCAAAGCAATTTCGTTCAGCTTTTGGCGGTTCACCATTTTGCTGCGCATCTCTGTTAAAAATCCCTCGCCTTTGTAAGGATATTTTCTAAACAAATAATGTGCAATGATGGAACTCAAGACTGCGTCTCCTAGGAATTCGAGACGCTCGTTGTTTTCGTCTGCGCCTTCCCGTATGGAACGATGGCTCAAAGCAGTTTTGTACAGAGCCACATCGCCAGGGCTAAAGCCCAATACGTTGTTCAACTGCTTTTTAAAGTCCTTCTTGTGCGGCTCTTTATCGAAAAAATTTTTAAAAAATTCCAAAATAACTATTAAAAAATGTAAGGTCTAAATTAGACTATTTATTAAAACGAGGAAAGAAATATAATCACGATTCCCACACACTTGCTTACCAATGCTGAAGGAATTTTACAAACAGGAACAGCGTTAACAACTTAAGGCACGTACTTTTTGATAATTACAGATGCGTTGTGTCCACCAAAACCGAAGGTGTTGCTGAGCGCCGCATTGACTGTTTTGTACTGTGCTTTGTTAAACGTAAAATTAAGTTTGGGGTCTAGTTCGGGGTCGTCGGTAAAATGATTGATGGTGGGAGGTATAACATTTTTAGTAACGGCAAGAATGCAGGCTAGTGCTTCCAGTGCACCTGCAGCACCCAGGCAATGGCCTGTCATACTTTTGGTAGAGCTGATGTTTAAATTGTAGGCATGCTGGCCAAATACATTTAAGATAGCTTTGGTTTCAGCAATGTCGCCAAGTGGTGTAGAGGTTCCATGCACGTTGATGTAGTCAATGTCTTCTGGTTTCAAACCGGCATCGGCCAGGGCAACGGTCATTACATTTTTTGCACCCAGGCCTTCAGGGTGTGGGGCAGTTATATGATGCGCATCTGCGGTAGCGCCGCCACCTGCAATTTCACAATATATTTTTGCGCCCCTTGCCAGCGCATGTTCCAGGCTTTCCAGTACCAATACTCCCGAACCTTCGCCCATTACAAAACCATCCCTGTCTTTATCAAAAGGACGGCTGGCTGTAGCAGGGTCATCGTTTCTCTCGCTCAGTGCCTTCATGGCGTTAAAGCCACCTACACCTGCTGCGCTAATTACTGCCTCACTTCCACCGGTGATAATTATTTCAGCTTTGTTCAGCCGGATGGTGTCAAAGGCATCGATGATGGCGTTGGTACTGCTGGCGCAGGCGCTTACTACTGCATAGTTCGGTCCACGAAAGCCGTGGCGCATAGATATCTGACCGGCTGCAATATCCAAAATCATTTTAGGAATAAAGAAAGGATTGAAACGGGGAGTTCCGTCGCCGGAAGCAAAATTGACTACTTCTTCCTGGAAGGTAATGAGACCACCAATGCCGCTGGCAAAAATGACTCCTACCCTGTCTGGATCTACATTGTCCTTTGTAATGCCTGCATCTTTTACTGCTTCGTCGCTTGCTATCAAAGCAAACTGGCAATAACGATCCATTTTGCGAGCCTCCTTTCTATCAAGATAGGTGGTGGCATCAAAGTCTTTAACCTCACAGGCAAATTGGGTTTTAAATTTAGTAACGTCAAACTGTCGGATTGTTTCGCAACCACTTACACCATTTTCTAAAGCCTGCCAATATTCATCAACAGTTTTACCCAATGGAGTGAGGGCACCCAATCCCGTAACAACTACTCTTTTTAAAGCCATACAATTTGCCTGTGATAATTAAATACCCTCACGACTGGAAGCCGCAGGGAGGGATGATTAACTACTTAGCATTTTCTTCTAAGTAAGAAACAGCCTGGCCAACGGTAGTGATGGTTTCGGCTTGCTCATCAGGAATAGAAATATTAAATTCTTTTTCAAATTCCATAATTAACTCAACGGTGTCCAAGCTATCGGCACCTAAATCATTAGTGAATGACGCTTCGGTAGTTACTTCTGCTTCATCAACCCCTAATTTGTCAACAATAATCTTTTTTACTCTTGTTGCAACATCTGACATGGTAGTAAAATTTAGTTTATACAGCTGCAAAAATATACTTTTTGATGTAATTACAAAGAAATAGTAAACAAGCATGTTTTTTGGTTTGTGGCATACACAAAACCCTCCCCGCTTTACCTATTTTTCACATATAGATATATCAACATTTAAGCCTCTTTCATTTAAGTGTACCCGTTCCAAATTTCAATGTAAAATTTAGCGTATATTGTAAGTCTACCATCAGCACAAAGTATTTAACCACCCAACAACCTAAGAGCAATGGGATTAAAACAAATAGATCACGGCACAAAAGAATACCAGCAACTCTTAGAACTTCGTTATGCCATTTTGCGTGAACCACTGGGGCTTGGCTTTAAAGAAGAAGAATTACAAAAAGAAAAAGACCATGTGCACATTGCCGCTTTTGAAGATGACGAGCTTTTAGGATGTTGTATGCTTGTTGAAGTGAGCAGCGATACCCTACAACTTAGGCAAATGGCAGTTAAAAATAATTTACAACGCAAGGGGATTGGAGCCTCCATCATCAGCTTTGCAGAAAAATTATCTAAAGACAAAGGTTATAAAAAGATCATGATGCATGCCCGGGATAGCGCAATTGGTTTCTACGAGAAATTTGGCTACATCATCAAGGGAAAGCCATTTATAGAAGTAAACGTTCCCCACAATATCATGTAAAAGCAGCTTTGATTTAACGCTTTATTTTGGCCTAAAATTTTTTCCGGGCCTCATGCACTTCGTCTCCTTCAAACGCTTCTTTGGGTATGATAAAAAAAGAGCGGCTGTTAAAGTAGAGGTGAAAGAAATGCGGGCTCTCCATCCAGGTGCTAAAAGCAGCCCACTCCCAGCCTCTGCTGCCACGGTCGTTTTCGATACTAAAATCCCCGGCAGATAATATGGCACGAAAGCGGTCTTTAAAGGTAGAGGCCTTTTTATAGATAATCTGCGGAAGCAGGAACCAAAAAAGTATCATCAGTATAAACCACAAAGCAGAACTTATAAGAAAAGCCAACGGGCTAATTTTCTTAAAGAAAAAAAATGCCGCAGATGTTATGGCAAACACATTCACAAAAATCATCAGCACTTTTATTTCCCTGCGACTGATAAAATGATAACGCAATGCCTGGATAACTTTCGCTTTGTTGTAAGTAAAATAAGAAGATACCATGTGCAAATATATTGGATCGGTTTTAAAATGGTTATTTGGCCGGTCTCTTTAACTCGCTTTCCGACACAGACCATTGAGCCAATTGCTCCCCTTTAATACCAATAAAGTTCACTTTTAAAACCCGCTGATTCTTTTGCCCCGAAACATCTATTCGGCCAAAGTTTTGAGCCTCTACCAAAGTGTTGGCAATTCGTGCAGGGTTGTTAGCCTCAGCACCCCGGGGTTTACTTACGCCTGCTGTGTAAGGCGAGATGGTTACATCATACAACGGATAAATTCCCGGCCGGTTCATTTTTATCACTTCGCTATGGTGCCTGTCGCCGGTAAAGAATATTACCCCGGGTATTTTTTGCTCTGCCAAAAAACCAATCAGGTCATTGTATTCAAAACTGTAAAAAGTCATGCTTTCAAAAGTACTCATGGGATTTAAGATCTGGCTACCCGTAACAATTATTTTAAAAGTTGCATCGCTGTTCAACAATGCATTTTTCAACCAATCCATTTGCTTGCTACCAAAATAAGTTTTCAAGGCAGATGACTTACCATCTATGC
>JANPJW010000385.1:0-2442 GCA_031425715.1 Chitinophagaceae bacterium
CAAGGAGATTAAAAGGCAACTCTTTTTTACTCCTTGACTCCTTGTTCTCTTAGCTTGGTTTTCCTATACGCTTCCGGGGCAAAAGCCTTTTATATCATTTTCAAAGAGCTTAAGCAGCACTAATGGTTACTCAGCATGACAAGGAGGAATATTACTCGCTGGTGGGTCCTCATAATTCTGCAGAACAGTAGGCGCTATTTTTTTTGTTACCAGGCCAGATAGCTCGGGATGCTACAATCGGCAACTTTGTGCCAGGCCCGACGAGGAGCATCAGCAACGGATCTCGGGGTCACCTCCCGAAAGCCATCGGGATTCGAAATACTATGGCTGAACTTTTTGCACTGCTTATATTTGCGTAAGGCAGGAGAAGTAGTCGAATCTGTGCCAGATCCATTATATTCGTGCCTGCCGGAAACATCCCAGAAAAACTTGTGCAAAACAATTTTAAGCTGGCCGGCGCACACTCAAAACCGAAACCTTAAAACGACTGCCATGACCCTCTCTAAATTTTTCTTTCTCGTAGTTTTTTCATCCATCAGTATGTTCACCCAGGCCCAAACAAAGGCAGTAACAGAAACAGGCGATGAAGTAATGCTATTTCCAAACGGCACATGGAGATATGTAGAAGAAGTAAAAAACAATGACAGCATACCACTAAGTAGCGTACAATATTCGAAACCATCCGATGCTAATTTTTTGCTCAAAAGTAAAATAACCAACTTTGCTGTGTGGCTGAATGCTAAGAATTGGAATTTCGAAAAATCCACAGATGCCGGGGAATATTCTTTCTCTCTCAAAGAGAATTCATCTTTTGGTGCCATGATCATAACAGAGCCAGTGGGCATGGACATAAACAGTCTAAGGAAATTTATGCTCGAAAATATTCAAAAGGTAGCTTCAAAATTTAATGTAACAAAAGAGGAATACCGGTATGTAAACGGATTGAAAATATTAACGCTCCAATGTGAAGCAACCGTGCAAGGTATCGAGTTAAATTATTTTATTTATTACTATACCGATGCTTCCAACACTATCCAATTCCTGAGTTTTTCACCTAAGGCGCTTCATGCTAAGCATAAAGCTGCTGGCGAAGAACTATTGAATGGATTGGTGCTGTTATCAGATACATCGCAAAAAGGCGATGATTTGCAGAATACTGCAAAAATTCAAAGTTCATTAATTGCCAACAGCAATTGCAAAGCCCTTTTTAAAGGAACATGGAGTTATGTGTTTGGAGGAAAGACATACATGGATAAAATAGAGCAGGGCAAAATGATAGAAACCAACACTGCAGACGATAAAAGCTCTGAATATATCATGAACTGGATAGACTCTTGTAACTACGAGCTTGTGCTGGTACGCTCCAATGATCCCATCGCTGAAATGCTGAAAATGGGCGCAACCATGAAGGTAGAGATCGTAGAAATTGACGACCAAAAAATGCGCTATCAAATAACCTATGGTAAAAACCGCACGGGTGGAGAAATGAAAAAGGAAAAGTAAACAACAGCATTTCCCAGGGCTGAAAGGATGCGGATGTTAGCCATGCTTCCAATCTCACGGCCCACATATCAACCCATGCACACCTTATGCTTCAGGAAATTTACAGCTGCTGGCGTTGGCCTCGTAAGTATTGCAACAGCCTGCAGCGGAGGAATTTTAGGTAGATTTACTTCAAGCTTTTTAAATCTTCATAATATCTTCCCTACCAAAATAACTGTATGAAATATTATATACACTGCCTCAAAAACTACACGAATTTTTCCGACCGGGCAAGACGAAGTGAATTTTGGTTTTTTATGCTGTTCCACTTCATCTTTATGCTTGCTCTCATGTTGCTTGCGAATTTTTTTGATTGGTTTACCCTCGTTGAAGATGATCCGGATTTTGTGGAATCGCTGTCTTTAAGCTTAGTCGGAATCTACTTTCTTGCAGTATTTATACCCACACTCGCAGTAACCTCCCGCCGCCTGCACGATATAGGTAAGAGTGGAACCTGGGTTTTTATATACTTTGTTCCACTTATTGGAGGTATTTGGCTGCTGGTACTACTCTTCAGCGATAGCCAATTTGGGAGGAACAAGTGGGGATATAATCCTAAAGATGAAGGTTTGGATGAGATCAGCGAAATCGGTAATTACCTTACACCTTAATTACAATTTCCTGACCTTACGGTTTCTTACTAGTTCTCATAGCCATTCCTGTCTGTGCTCAATAATTGTAAACTTGATCGGCACAGATAGGCCAAATCACAAAATGCATTGCAGCATAACTGCGCCAGGGTAGGCACACTAACGGCTGCAAAAATTAGAAAAAAAATTGCTGTTCTCCAGTGGTTGTCTCGCTGGTCCCGATAGCTATCGGGACACCAGGCGAGGGCGTCTACGAGGGGTAGCGTGCAACACTGGCGGCGGCGAAGGAACACATGAAAATGTATTTTGG
>JANPJW010000386.1:0-7954 GCA_031425715.1 Chitinophagaceae bacterium
AAAATGTAAACATTTAACAGGCTTATATAAACTGGCATCTCAAGGTTAGCGTAGCGCAATGAATCAGCCATTTTCAAAGCGTCTTCATAATATTTGATGGCCATTTCATAATCTTTTTTTTGAGCATACAATCCGCCGAGACCATTGATGTCTATCACTTTTTGGTAGACGGCATTACCTGTTTTTAATTCATCCAGCTTGTTATAGGCAAGGGTGAAATAATCTATGGCCCTGTCGTAATCTTCTATGTTGCTGTAAAAGGTAGAGAGCTTCGTGTAGCTCTCTCTCTGCAGAAAAGCGTTTTTCATTTTTTCTGCCAGGCGAAGCGCTGATAAGTAAGATCTTAGGGCTTCTATTTTTTCATTTTTGGCAATATGTACGTCACCGCCCGTAAGTTGAATTTGTACATGAACACTGTCATCCTTAATATTGATGGCAACAGATATAGCCTGGTCTAAAAAGCTTGAAGCCTTCTCATTATTCAAAAGGCTTAATTGTAATGCAGACTGCTTTAATAAACCAAAAACCTGGTAGTTGTACAGCTTATTTTCTGCAGCTATTTTTTTGGCTGTTTCAAAATATTGCATGGCTCTTGCGCTGTAATCGCCAGTACTGGCGAAGTAAGAACACCTCACAGCATTGGACAGTTGTGCCCTCACCATTTGCTTGCGATCTCTTGATTTTTCCGCAAGCAGTATCAGCTCCTTTCCATACCGCTCTGCCTCCTCCATGTTTCCGTTCATCAGCGAGCGGGAAATCAGGTCCAGCAGCGATACCTTATCCTCCAATTTAATGGCCTTGGATAATTCCCTTTTCAGCGAATCTATCATACGGTTTTGCTGGGAAAATACGAGGGTAAAAGAAAAAAACAAAGGAATAGCCAGGAGGCATTTAAGAAACTTAAGCATAAAGCATATTAGTTATGGAAGGCTAAAAATAGTAAAATTTTACCCTCCGTAACAAACACAGAATGGATGCAGATAAATAACTCAACCAGTCTGTTAACATGGATGCAAGAATGAGATACGAATTTAGAATGCATCGTTTCCAGGCAATGTGGCCATTAAATTAAATGTTCACAGAGCTACAAATACACAGTGACTGCTGTCTTACCAGGACTGCGGACTTTTTGCAGGGAGATACTCCTTGCCACAATGACTCCCGAACTACTAACTGTTTAAAAGATCATCTATGTTGCCAGACTTTTTTTAAGCAAAGGAGCAAATAGTTTTATCCGCAAACAAAAAAGTCGATTGCCAAGAATGCAGCAAGGAAGAACGAAGGGATAAATTAAGACTGGCCACGAATGCACGAATGAATAACGAAGAAGTAGCATTTCAGTTTGTAAGAATCAGTCACCATACTCTTTGTTCAACAAGCAACCATTGCACATTAACTGCTTTCATACTGCGCCTGCGAGTTATCTGCCTGGAGATGCTGCTTATGGCAACGACCCTCCACTACCCCACCTCGGTTTTTATGCCGCGGCAGTATTCGGCGGACCGGGCAGGTAAACATCTTAAATTGAGCGCAAGCCGAGCCTTGAAACATATTACAGCTAATTAAATATTTTCATAGTTGAAGTGCTTGGAGCCTTTTAACTAAATTGCGCCCTATGAAAAAAATCAGTTTAGCTTTAATCGTATCAGTAGCTTTTTCTGCCGCAGTTACCGGTCAATCGATCTCTTTAACCGGCACAGCCTATACCCAGGATTTTAACTCGCTTTCAAATGTAGCTGGTTCTACCACAAACATTTTTAGTATTCCTGGTTGGTATCTTTCAGAAACCGGTGGCGGTGCCCGGGATAATGAACAATACGCAGTAGATCCCGGAGCCTCCAATACAGGAGATAGCTACAGTTATGGCGCTGTTGCCGCTACAGAAAGGGCGTTGGGTTCCTTAAGGTCTGGTACATTAATTTCCTCTTACGGAGCATCTTTTACCAATAATACGGGCAGTACAATTACCAGTTTTACCATTACCTACACGGGGGAGCAATGGCGCCTCGGCACTGCAGCCCGTACAGATAAACTGGACTTTCAATACAGCCTCGATGCAACAGACATTGTAACGGGAACCTGGACAGATGTAGATGCGCTTGATTTCATAACTCCAAACACTGCTACCGTAGGTGCCAAAGATGGTAATGCAACAGCCAACCAAACAATTCTTACTCTAGAGGTTACCGGAGTAACCATACCGGATGGTGCCGTTTTTGTTATTCGCTGGTTAGATGCAGATGCTACCACCGCAGATGATGGCCTTGCCATTGATGACTTTAGCATAACAGCACAAACTGGTGTGCTACCGGTTGTACTTAGTAGTTTTAATGCGGTTAAATCGGGCAAAAACGTAAAAGTATCCTGGACGTCTGAGCAGGAAATTAATACGCAAGGGTATGTGCTGCAACGCAAGTCCCTTGGTAGCACTCAATGGGAAACAATCGATTCTGTAAAGGCGACAGGCATGGCCAATAGCTACCATGTTTTTGATAAAAGCCCTGCATCGGGCAATCTTTTTTACAGGTTAAAAATGATTGATACAGATGGAAGTTTTGCATACTCGGCCATAGTAAGCCTGGAAGCGATAGCTCCACTCGAACTGTCAGTATATCCCTCACCGGCCACCAGCGATTTGTACATCAGGGCGCTCAAGCCTTCCTTCTCAAAAGCTACCATATCTATCAAGAATATTACCGGGCAAATGATCCTTGAAAAACAGGTTCAGTTCAATGGTCAATCAGCAAGGGTTGATGTAGCGATGCTTAAACCTGGTATCTACGTGATAACAATCACTGATGTAGATCTTACAAAAACAAGTCTGCGCTTTATCAAAGAATAGAAGCTGGCAAACCAACCGGATTTGGTCTACAGTATTTTACTATTATATTATTCAACTAAGGCCCTTGCATTTTGCAAGGGCTTTTAATTGCATTTAACCGGACTTTCATTTCCCTTTGTGCCAAGAAGCTGATGTGATGAGGAAAGTTGATTTGTTATGCTCTTTATGAAGAACGGCAAAAGCAGTTAGAATTTAATTGGAACCAAATTAATTTCCCACATCCCAGAATTAAACAAGAGCATGTTTTTGAATTTTTAAAATGATTGAGCCCTTTGCCCTCCTTTATCAATTTGCAATCGCCCAAAGCACCTCTTAGTAGGGCTTCAACAAAGCAGCTACAACCTTGTTATGGTAGTTAAATATTGGTATCAATCACTTAAGCATACATCATGGCAAAAAGAACATCTGTTAATGATATTAAGGTAATGGAAGATTTGAATGATCTCGATAAAATTGTAAAAGACAAGAGAAACAACAAAAGAGCCAGCTCAAAAAAAGGCAGGAGGAACAGACACTATGTAAAATTGTTGATCAGGCAGCAATTAAAAGGAGGCCAACCGGAACTGTGAAAAATTCTTCTATTCATCAAAAAATCTTCACTCGGTTTTTTGAAAAAAGAATTTATGTTGAGCCACCCAATCTCCTATACTTTCAATTTTTAAAGGTATTTTTTTGAATACAACTAATTCACCCCCTTTTTATCAATTGAAAAATCCCTGTTTCTTGGGATTGTAGCCCACAGATGATTAGATAGTTTTGGAAATTAAACTACTTAATATGATAAAAGTAATTTCTCTCCTTTTGCTAATGGTATTTGTGCAAATAACAAACGGACAATCGGGTATTTTAAACAGGGCAAAACAAAGTGCAAAAAATAAAGTAAATCAAAAGATTGACCAAAAAGTTGATAGAGGTATAGACAAGGCCATCAATAAAGCGGATACTGTTATAACCGGCCAAAATGAAAATACTAAAGATGTATCAACAAAAAGTGGCCAGGATAAATCTACCGTTAACGAGCAAACAAATCCTCCCGCAGCAGCCACTTTCATAAAGGCGAACAGTAAATTTGATTTTGTACCTGGCGAAAAGATTATAGCCTTTGAAGATTTTAGTCAGGATGCGTTGGGAGATTTTCCTGCTAAATGGAATACCACATCCAGTGGCGAAATAAAAACGATTGAGGGACAAAATGGCAAATGGCTTGCACTTGTGAAGCCCGGTATATTTTATCCTGAGTACATTAAAAATCTACCGGATAATTTTACACTTGAATATGATGTGGCCGTCAGTAATAATTACAATATGGGTTCTGCATGGTTTGAAATAAGTATTATTAAAGTTGCTACCGACAACGAAATGAAAGCTATTGCCAGTAACTCAGGAGACAGATTCAGGTTTACCAACAATTCAAATGGCCTTTCCGTAAGAATTCACCCAAGCAATGACAATGGCTCCTACTCTTACAGAACATTTGAGAACGGCAGCGAACAACAAACTTATACCAATAAGCAAAATAGTTTTACCAGTAGCAATAATGTTGTTCATGTTTCTATCTGGAAACAAAAAACAAGGATAAGAATGTATATCAACCAGGAAAAAATTATTGACTTATCCAAAGTGATGACAAGCACGTACAATAAAATTATTTTTTCTCCCAATTATTCTTATGCTAACAATGACGACATGCTCTATCTCACTAATTTACGTTTGGCAGTTGGTGATGCAGACACGAGGAACAAATTAGTAACAGAAGGAAAATTTGTAAGCCACGGTATTTTATTTGAATCTGGCAGCGATCAAATAAATCCTCAAAGCTATGGAGCCATAAAAGAGATAGCTGCTGTATTAAATGAGAACGCAGCAGTAAAGGTGAAAATAGTAGGACATACAGATAGTGATGGCGATGATGCCAACAATCTAAAATTATCCGGGAAAAGGGCAATGTCAGTTAAAAATGCCCTGACAAATGATTTTAAAATTGATGCCGCTCGGATGGAGACAAGCGGCAAAGGAGAAACAGCACCAATGGAACCTAATACAACAGCAGAAGGAAAGGCCAATAACAGAAGAGTGGAGTTTATTAAATTGTAGCTGGCATAACCAAAGCATTAAACGATATTGTACTTTACCGCCATCTTAATTAAAGTAGCCGTATTATTCGCTTCAAATTTTATAAGCAAATTTTTACGATGAGATTCTACCGTGTGTGAACTGATAAATAACTGTGCAGCGATCTGCTGGTTGGTAAGACCGTCAGCAATCAACCCCAACACTTCTTTTTCTCTTGTACTTATAGCGGGAAGCTGTGTATTTAATTGGGTGTTCACATCAACTGTATTGATATCCATGCTCAAATACAGCTTGCCTTCATAAGCAGCCAGGATGGCCTCTTCTATTTCTTCTTTAGAGGCGCTTTTTACCAAATACCCCGAAGCACCATTTTGTATCATTTGAGAAATATAGCTACGTTCTTTAAAAGTACTCATTGCAAGTATTTTAATAGCCGGGTACTCTGTTCTTATTTTTTTTGTTAGCTCAATACCATTTATATCGGGCAGGTTAATATCAACGATGGCAACTTCCACTGCCCTATTTTTAATTACATCTATTGCTTCAAACGCATTGGTGGCTATACCGGCAATGTGCAAATAACTTATTTTGGAAAGCAATGATGTCATACCCTCCAGTACCATCGGATGATCGTCTACAATCAAAATATTTATCTTTTCCATCTTGCTGTTTTAAACAGTGCAATTAATATGTACCGATGTTCCTTTACCAGGTGCCGATTTAATATCTAATTCGCCTTTTAAATAATCTACCCTGGACTGAATATTTTTGAGACCGGCCCCATTTTTTAAAAAGCCTTCTTCTTTGTTGAAACCATTGCCATCATCTTCTACCGTAATATCCAGCTCGGTACCTTTTTTTATCACCTGAACCAATACGTTACCAGCACCTGCATGTTTGATAATATTGGTCAGCAACTCCTGCACAATACGATAGACAATAATTTCCGTTGTATTCTGCAGGCGGTTTTCCAGGCCGTGAAATTCACATTTGATGTTTAGTCCGTTTGCTGGATTAATGCCGTCGCAATAATCCAGCAGGGCTTGTTGCAGGCCAAGTTTAACCAATGCCTCGGGCATCATATTGTGAGCAACACGCCGCATTTCGCCGATAGAACTGTCTAATTGCTCGAAGGCTTTGGTAAATAACCGGGCACTTTCTTCGGGGAGAATGATATTTCCTTTCATGGCACTTAATGTTAGTTTAACACCACTCAGCATACCACCTAATCCATCATGCAGGTCCTGTGCCAACCGGCTTCTTTCATCTTCCTGGCCTTTTAAGATAGATTCGGTAGCAAGCAGTAGTTTTTCATTTTGTAATTGTTTTATTTGCTGCTGCTGCAATAGTTGTTTTTGTTTATAATTGCGGTACGATAAAAAACTAATCAATAAAAGGGTTAAAAAAGATCCCATTAGAATGTAAGTTATGGTCCTGGTTTTTTGTATGCTATCCGTTTTACTTTTCGATTCCTGCCGAAGTTGTAAAATGTCTTTTTCCTTTTTAGCTGTTTGGTAATTTATTTCCAGCTCAGCAATTTTTGCAGAAGTAGCGTCATCGTAAATGGTATCTTTTAATTGAGCATACTTATACAAATAGTTGTAAGCTTCTGCAGAGTTTCCAGCCAGTTTTTGGGTTTCAGCAATATTTAAATAAAGTTCTTTGATCTCATTTCTTCTATTTCCGTTTATTAAAATAGGTTCAGCCTCATGGTAAAAGCTTATGGCAACAGGATAATTGCCTTTACCGCTATATGCCCTGCCAGTTTGTGTTAAAACAGATCCAAGCTCAGCGGTATTACTCAGGGTTCTTGCAAGGGCAGCGGCTTTATTTAGATAGGAAATAGCAGCGTCATATTTTTTCAACTCAACTTCATTTGCCCCCAGGTTATAATAGATATTACAAAGAAAATAGGTGTTATCCAATTCAATAGCTAACGGCAACGATTCTTTTAGTAAGGCAATAGCCTTTGAGTGTTCTTTCGTTCGACTATAACTATTAGATAGATTAACCAAGGCTGTTACGATATCTTCCTTGTTATTATTTTTTTTAGCAAGGCTATACATTTTTTCTGCATACTCAATAGCCTGCTTGTCTTGCCGCAAATCAAAAAAAACTACTTGCATATTGCCGTACAAACGGGTAAGCCTTGGGGTATCTTTATTTTTTTCAAATAAATCAATCGCCTTCATATATTGCTCCTGAGCCAATATAAATTTATTCTGGTTCTTATAGATATTACCAAGATTGGCCAATACACTTCCCGTTAATTTATAACTTGTTTGCTTATTGGTTTTGGTAAGTAAGTCTTTGAAAATAATTTGCGCAGTATCATATTTTCCACTTGTAATATACAGGTTGCCATAATCATTCAAGGCTGCCAGGTATTGGTAGCTATTGTTGATTTTTTTAGAAAGGCTAATAGCTTGCAAATAATATTTACTGCTTTCAATTGGGTTGGTCTGTTCATAAGCGTAACCAATATCTCTTAATAATATTATTTTTAAGGAATCATTTCTTTCAACCGATAAAATATTTTTAAGACTGTCTGCCACGCTAACCTGGGCTACCAGCGGCGAAAAAAGAATTGTATTCATTAAAACAGCAGCAGCAAAGCAGGATATGTTCATTTTCATATTTGAAATATCAACAGATTATTTCCGTCTTTCAAATGTACTCCTTACTTTTTTAGATTTCATACAGCTTTGTAAAAATCCCCATTTATTGGGATTGGATTTTCCCTTTTTTATAGGATTGTATTGCAACAAATTTAGCAGGAAGTTTACACCGTAAGAATATTAAGCTCGAATGGGCGTAGCCTTTTAAAATGATATTTTATGACAAAGATTATTTTGATGAGTACAGTCACTTTTCTTTTTGGAATATCCATTTGCATTGCACAGGTAAAAAAAGAAAAACAACCCGTCGGTCTTGGTTTTAAGACCGGTTATAATTTTGCAAAAGTAACCGGAGCTTCCCAAGTAAATGCGAAAAATACCAGCGGGTTTCATGTGGGCGCCTTCTACTCGCCGGGTAGTG
>JANPJW010000387.1:0-19831 GCA_031425715.1 Chitinophagaceae bacterium
CAATCATAAAAATGCAGATGGCAGCCTGAAGGTAAAACCCATTGTGGGCTGCGAATTTTACATCACACAAGACCGCACCCGCAAAACATTTAGTAAAGAAGAAAGAGATCCGAGGCATCACCAGATATTATTGGCTAAAAATGAACAGGGCTATAAGAACCTGGTAAAGCTTACCTCCCTTGGCTATATAGAAGGCATGTATAGCAAGTACCCCCGCATTGACAAAACGCTGATCCATAAATACCACGAGGGTTTAATAGCCACTACCTGTTGCCTGGGGGCACTCGTGCCACAAGCTATTTTAAAAAAAGGGGAAGCTGAAGGAGAGAATGAATTTAAATGGTGGCTCAATATTTTCCAGGAAGATTATTATGTAGAACTGCAGCGGCATGGCATGGCGGAGCAAGACAAAGTGAACAAGATCTTGCTAAAGTTTGCCAAAAAGTACAACGTAAAAGTTATTGCCAGCAACGACAGTCATTATGTAGATCAGCAGGATTTTAATGCCCACGATATTTTGCTTTGCATCAACACCGGCGAAAAGCAAAGCACTCCAGCCATGCGGGACTTTACCGATGATGATGTGAGCATGAAGAACAAACGTTTTGCTTTTCCAAACGACCAGTTCTTTTTGAAAACAACGGCGGAGATGACCAAGGTATTTGAAGACCTGCCAGAGGCCATCGACAACACCAACGAGATTGTAAGCAAGATCGATTTGCTGGATCTTAAGAAAGAAATTTTACTTCCTTTTTTTGAAGTGCCTTCCAATTTTAAAAGCCAGGACGAATACCTGGAACATCTTACCTGGGAAGGTGCCCGCAACCGCTACAAAATTTTGACACCGGAAAGCGAGGAGCGCCTGCAGTTTGAATTGGGGGTGATTCGAAAAATGGGGTTCGCAGGTTACTTTTTAATTGTGAGTGACTTCATAAGGCATGGTAGGGATATTGGCGTATTCATTGGCCCCGGCCGTGGATCGGCAGCAGGAAGCGCCGTGGCTTATTGCATTGGCATCACCAACATAGATCCTATTAAATACAATTTACTTTTTGAGCGTTTTCTAAATCCCGAGCGTAAGAGTATGCCGGATATAGACACTGATTTTGACGATGACGGCCGCCAAAAAGTAATAGATTATGTGGTGCAGAAATATGGCAAGAACCAGGTGGCCCAAATTATTACCTACGGCACCATGGCCGCCAAAAGCAGCATTGCAGATGTGAGCCGTGTGATGGATTTGCCGCTGGCAGAAAGCCGGGCCATTTCTAAATTAGTACCAGAGCGGCCGGGCATCAATTTAAAGCGATTGTTGCATGCACCCTTTACAACCAAGGAGGCAAAAAATGGCGACAAATCGCTGGAAGAAAAAGAACAACTGCAGGGAGAAGATATTGATAATGTAAAAAAGTTGAGGGCGTTGTATGCGGGTACCGACCTCAATAGTAAAATATTGCATGAGGCAGAAATCCTGGAAGGCTCGGTTAGAAATACAGGGATCCATGCCTCGGCCATCATCATAGCCCCTTGCGATTTAACGGATCTGCTACCGGTAGCTACATCCAAGGAATCAGATTTATGGCTCACGCAGATTGAGGGTAATTCTATTGAAGAAGCCGGCGTAATTAAAATGGATTTTTTGGGCTTGAAGACTTTGAGCATTTTAAAAACCGCCCTGATGCTCATCAAGCAACATCATGGGGTGAGCATTGCCATAGACGATGTGCCGCTGGACGATGAAAAAACCTACGAACTTTACCAGCAGGGCGATACCAATGCTACCTTTCAATTTGAAAGCCCCGGCATGCAGAAACACCTGCGGGATCTTAAGCCGGATAAGTTTGATGATCTCATTGCTATGAACGCCCTGTACCGTCCCGGACCCATGGCCTACATTCCATCATTTATTGCCCGTAAGCATGGTCGTGAGATCGTAACCTACGATCTGCCGGATATGGAAGAATACCTTAAGGAGACTTATGGTATTACGGTTTACCAGGAGCAGGTGATGCTGCTAAGCCAGAAGCTGGCCGGCTTTAGCAAGGGCGATGCAGATGTGCTGCGAAAGGCCATGGGTAAAAAACAAAAGCACATTCTCGATAAAATGAAAGTGCAGTTTATGGAAGGTGCCAACGCTAAGGGGCACCCGAAAGATAAACTTGAAAAAATATGGACCGACTGGGAGGCGTTTGCACAATATGCATTCAACAAATCGCACAGTACCTGCTATGCCTTTGTGGCCTACCAAACTGCTTATGTAAAAGCCCACTACCCCAGCGAATACATGGCCGCTGTGCTCAACCATGCGGGCAGCATAGAAAAGATCACGTTTTTTATGGAAGAGTGCAAACGCATGGGATTGATGGTGCTTGGCCCGGACATCAATGAATCGCAGAACGGCTTTGCTGTAAATAAAAAAGGCGAGATCCGTTTTGGCTTTAGCGGGCTGAAGGGCGTGGGTGAAAATGCGATCGAAAACATTATTGAAGAACGCAACAAGCACGGCCAGTTTAAAAATATTTTTGATTTGGTAAAAAGGGTAAACCTGCGGGCCGTAAGTAAGAAGTCGTTGGAGAGTTTAATTTACAGCGGCGCCTTCGATTGTTTTAAAGACATGCACCGGGCTCAATATTTTTTTACAGCACCCGGCGACGTAATGTGCCTGGAAAAAATAATGAAGTTTGGTGCGGTGTACCAATCCAATGCCGCAAGCACCAGCAATACCTTGTTTGGAGATTTACAGATGCCCGATATTGTGCCACCAAAACTATCCCCTTGCCCACCATGGCAGTTGATAGAACAGTTAGATTTTGAAAAAGAAGTAACGGGCATGTACATGAGCGGGCACCCGCTGGATAATTTCCACTTTGAATTGAAGCATTACAATATTACCCCGCTGGCAGATTTCCTGGAGATAAAAAAAGTGATTGCCACAGTGCCTACCTCCAAAGCACTGAGGCTGGCCGGCCTCGTGGTAGATGCTCAGCACCGACTCACCAAAAACGGCAAAAACTATGGTGTTTTGTTTATAGAGGACTTTACGGGTAAAACAGATTTTTTCCTTTTCCAGGAAGACTATGTAAAATACCTCAACTATTTTGAGAAAGGAATGATCATCATGATTGAAGGGGCCTTTAGGGAAAAAAGATACAAGCAGGGCGAGTTCGAGTTTAGTCTTTCTAAGATGCACCTCCTTGAAACTGTTAAACAAACCCTCACCAGGCAAGTGGTCATTGGGGCCAATGTTGCTGATATTGACGAAGAGCTTATCAACTTTATAGACCATAATATAAAGGAACACCCGGGTAAAACTTCTATAAAGTTCAACCTGCACGATGAAAAGAAGCAACATAAAATAAGTATGCAAACAGCAGATATTGGCTTTACCATGAACGATGATATGGCCGTATTTTTAAATGGGCATCAACACCTGGAGGTAAATGTAGTTACAGCGTAGTGCAGCTGCTTTTTTGACACAATGGCTTAACTACGTGCCACACTTAAATTCGTCACAGGCTGTGGATATGTCATAACTGCACCTTAACAGTTTTGGAATTAACTTTGCACCTCTTACAAAAATTAAACATTTAAATAAATAATTATGGCACTCGAACTTACAGACGCAAACTTCAAAACC
Source organism: Chitinophagaceae bacterium (assembly GCA_031425715.1). Lineage (GTDB taxonomy): Bacteria > Bacteroidota > Bacteroidia > Chitinophagales > Chitinophagaceae > Ferruginibacter. Next base: position 3,638 of record JANPJW010000387.1, read on the forward strand.
GAAGTATTGGATTCAGATAAATTAACCGTTATTGACTTTTGGGCAGAATGGTGCGGACCTTGCCGTGCAATAGGACCAGTAATTGAGGAACTGGCCAAAGAATATGATGGAACTGTAAAAATTGGTAAAGTGAATGTTGATCACAATCCACAGGTATCTATGAACTACGGTATCACCAGCATCCCTGCTATCCTGTTTGTGAAAAACGGAGAAGTAGTTGACAAATTAGTAGGTGCACAACCAAAGGCTAATTTTGTAAAAAAGATTGAAGCTCACAAATAATCAATTGAATTTTATAAATTAAAAACCCTCCGCATCTGGAGGGTTTTTATTTTATAGTATGTATTATACCAGTTACTTTTTCTTTTCCGGAACACAGTTGGGTACCGACTTGCCATTTTTCTTTTTGTTGCCTACTTTCTCATACCCCTCCCAGCATGGATCAGTATTTTTTTTGCTGGCTGTCTTCTTTGTTGCTGCTTTTTTTACTGTTGCCATATTATGTTTTAAAAAAGAAAAATCAAAAAGCAAGCCAGCAAGAACTGAAGAACTGCCTAACAGGTGAAATTAAATACTGCTTTCCTTTATTGAAATTAGTATCAATGGGTCACTTTAGCAATCGCCGTGGCGTCGTGCTTGTGTTTAAACAGTACAGAAAACAACACGGCTACAATCAGTGCATAAATTGCAAAGGAAATCCAGATCTCCTGCCACATTTTATTACCTGCTGCATCCGTAAAATAGCGTTGTATGGCATAACCACTGATCAGGCTTCCGGAGATGGCACCAAACCCGTTTGTCATCATCATAAATAAGCCCTGTGCCGAAGAACGAATCTTTGCGTCTGTGGTAGTTTCAACGAATAAGGAACCGGAAATATTGAAGAAATCAAAAGCCATTCCGTAAACAATACATGACAATACAATCATCCACAAGTTACCTGCAGGATCGCCATAAGCAAGCAGGGCAAAACGCATCACCCAGGCCAACATGCTAAAAAGCATAACGGTTTTAATACCAAATTTTCTCAAAAAAAACGGAATAGCCAGGATAAAAATTGTTTCAGAAATTTGTGAGATGGAAAGAATGATCGTAGAATATTCTACCACGAAAGAATCTTTATAAGCCTCTACCTTGGCAAAGTCTGAAAGAAAGGTATCCCCATACATATTGGTAAGTTGTAAAGCCGCACCTAATAGCATAGAAAACAAAAAGAACAACGCCATCTTGTAAGTTCCAAATAGCTTAAAAGCGTTGAGACCCAGAATTTCTACAAGCGGTGCACCTTTTGCCGTAAGATTCAAAGGGGGACACTTGGGTAAAGTAAATGCATAGATGCCAAGCATAAAAGCAAAAGCGGAAGCAATGTAAAATTGGTTGGCAGAATCTTTATTTCCTGTAATACTGGTAACCCACATTGCTGCTATAAACCCAATGGTTCCCCAAACCCTGATAGGCGGGAAAACTTTTACTACATCTTCGTTGTTGTTTTTCAGAATAGTATAAGCAATAGAATTGGAAAGGGCAATGGTAGGCATGTAAAAGAACATCGCCAGCAACATTACCCAAAAAAAAGTTTCGGGATCGCTAACTTGAGGAAGGCACAAAAGACTTATGGCATAACCAATATGCAGGATGCCATAAAGCTTTTCGGCATTTAGCCACCTGTCTGCTATGATACCGGTAAGTGCTGGCATAACAATAGAGGCTATACCAAGCGTGGAGAAGACTTTACCAAACTCCGCTCCGCCCCATTGCTTGTGTTGAAACCAATAAACACCAATAGTGATTAACCATGCACCCCATACAAAGAATTGTAGAAAACTTAAAACAGTAAGGCGAAATTTAATGCTCATAAGATATTTTTATTACTCACTTTTTCTAGCTTGGAAGATAGATATTTATTTGTTACCAGCGCATTGTTCACAAACTTTGAAGTTCAGCAGCCTGCTCAAAATCATTTTCCAAAACAAAAATTAGAAGAGCAATCATCGTAAATTTGCAAAAAATCACCCATGGATAATTCTATTGATATATTAATTTCTTCTACGCAGGATCCCGCACTTAAAAACATCGCTCAAAAAGTAAAAGATGGTATGCGCATAACAGACGATGAGGGCATCCTTCTTTTTGAAAAGGGGAGTCTTCCTTTTGTAGGGGCTCTAGCCAATTTCATCAGGGAAAAACTGCATGGCGATAAGACTTATTTCAACCGCAATTTTCACATTGAGCCTACAAATGTTTGTGTGTTCAGCTGTAAGTTTTGTTCTTACTCCCGGCTGTACGCCAACAAGGAAGAAGGCTGGGAACTGAGTATAGACCAAATGCTGGACATTGTGAAAAGCTACGACGGCAAACCCATTACGGAAGTGCACATTGTGGGCGGCGTTCATCCAAAAATGAACATGGCTTATTTTATAGAACTGATACAAAAAATACATGCGCACCGGCCTGATTTGCACATCAAAGGTTTTACAGCAGTAGAATTAGATTACATGTTCCGCAAAGCAAAACTTACTACCGAAGAAGGCATGCAGCAATTGAAAGATGCGGGGTTACAATCCCTGCCCGGCGGTGGTGCGGAGATTTTTCACCCAGATATCAGGAACATCATTGCTGCAGATAAAGTGAGCGGTGAAGGTTGGTTGAGCATTCACGAAGCGGCCCACAACCTGGGTATGTTTAGCAATGCAACCATGCTGTATGGTCACATAGAAAAGCCGGAACACCTGGTAGACCATATGAACAAACTGAGAACACTGCAGGACAAAACGAAAGGCTTCAATACATTTATACCGCTTAAATTCAGGAACAGCAACAATGATATGAGCCATGTACCGGAGAGTACCATTACAGAAGATATGCGGCTTTATGCTATTTCGAGGATTTACATGGATAACTTCCCCCACCTCAAAGCCTACTGGCCTATGCTGGGCAGGCAAAATGCACAATTAAGTCTTTCCTTTGGCGTGAACGATATTGACGGAACGATAGACGATTCTACCAAAATCTATTCTATGGCTGGAAGCGAAGAACAAACCCCTACCATGAGTACTGAAGAATTGGTAATGCTCATTAAGCAGGTAAAACGGAACCCGGTAGAAAGAGATACACTTTATAATGTGATCAAAGACTATAGCAACGATGTGATGGAGCCGGCAATCGGTTAGATACTACGTGGTCATTCAGTCATTGGTGAAATATACATAGCAGGAGCTTTAGATTTTGCTATTTTAGTAAGCCGATGAAAGGATGTCGTTGTTTTTAAATGACCAGTCGCATGATGACCAATTTTCTTTCGACTGAAATAAACCACCTCAAAATAAAAGCCCCTTGCAAAAACAAGGGGCTTCGTAATTTATTATAGTAGATCTTAGTAATTTCTAACAGTCATTTCTGTTCTCCTGTTTTTAGCACGGCCAGCTGCAGTTTTGTTGTCTGCAATTGGTTTTTCCTCGCCATAACCGGTAGATTTCATCCGGGACTCTGCAACACCCTTACTGATCAAATATTCTCTTACAGAACCAGCACGATTATCAGATAAAGTTTGATTGTTTTCGTTGGTACCCACGTCGTCCGTATGGCCATCAATGTCTAACATCAAAGATTCGTCGGCTTTCATGATTGTTGCCACATCATTCAAAGATTTGAAAGATTTGGCCAACAACTTATAGCTACCGGTAGCAAAGAATACATTCTTAGCAGCCATGTTCACTTTCTCAATTACTTCCTTAGCAATTTCAGGACAACCCTGGTTACTTGCAGGACCACTACGTGTAGGGCATTTGTCTTCTTCGTCGTTCACACCATCGCCATCAGTATCCGGAATAGGACAACCCTGGTAACGGGCTAAACCTTTTACTGTAGGGCATTTATCTTCTTCGTCGTTCACACCGTCACCATCTGTATCAGGAATAGGACAACCCTGGTATTTCGCAATACCAGCTACGGTAGGACATTTGTCTTCTGCATCAGTAATTCCATCACCATCGGTGTCGGGGCAACCTTGTAAAGAAGCCAATCCTGGAACATCCGGGCATTTGTCATCCGCATCATTTACACCATCATTATCACGATCTAAAATAACTGGTGGTGGTGGTGGTGGAAGTACTACTGGTCTTTCTCTTCCAATATTTTGTGCAATACCCAAAGAGTAAAAAAGATTGTCTTTCAACACATCTTTAGTTAAGGTGAAACGATATTGTGCTTGTAATAAAATGTAAGAGGTACTCATCAGGTTGAGCTGTATGCCTGCGCCAGTAGGCACATAAGCACCAAATTTACCTGAGTAGTATCCACCACCGATACCAGCAGTAAGGAAGGGCGCAATCAGGCTGTTGTCCCTGTAAGGCCTGAAGTTTAAAGAAGGCTCCAATTCAATACCAACACCGTTATCGTTTGATGAAACGTCTCCCCTGTCTAAAGCGGCATAATCATGAAAAAATACATCGGCTTTGGTAGAAAAATCGATGGTGTTCGTTAAACCTTTCCAGTAGGACAATCCAAAACCGAAATCCATATCTCTTAGCTTTGCAAAGGTTCTGTTGTTGGAGGAATTTTGAAATGTAACCGGAGTTTCAATATCCAACGCATTGAAGTGAATACCAAAAAGAGACGGCTTTTTGCTCGGTCCCTTTGAGGTTTGGGCGAACGAACCTGCTGCCATCGCCAATAAAGCCAAGACCAGTGTAAGTTTTTGTTTCATAAATGCTAATTTAAATTAAGGTTAATTCTCCTGAATGGTTTAGAGAACAATTGTGGGTTATTTTTTGGCAAATGTACTGTCTAAAATTGTACCAGATAACCAATTCTTTAACAAATATATAGTTTTATTTTGTGCCACTTCCCCATTTAAAGTCGTATGAGTAGGTATGCCTAAAAAAAATTGCTGATTATTTTAGAAGGAGGTTGTGCTAACAATAGGAAAGCATATATTTGCAGCCCTTGTTTAAACAGGATCCAGGTTCGGTAGCTCAGCTGGATAGAGCATCAGCCTTCTAAGCTGAGGGTCATTGGTTCGAATCCAATCCGGATCACAGAGCGCTCCGACAATATCGGGGCGCTTTTTAATTTTGTTTCACAGTATTGCTTTGTAATTTTATTAAAACATCAACCCATGGATGTGCAGATTCACCCGTCGTGGAAGGAGATCCTAAAAGACGAATTCACCAAGCCATACTTTCAACAAATCGTTACTTTTCTTCGTGCAGAAAAAGCAACCGGTAAAAACATATTTCCACCCGGCCCCCTCATTTTTAATGCGTTTAATCAAACCCCGTTTGACAAGGTGAGCGTGGTAATTATTGGCCAGGACCCCTATCATGGGCAAGGCCAGGCACATGGGCTTAGCTTCTCTGTGTCCAACGGCGTAAAACCACCTCCGTCACTTGTGAATGTGTTTAAAGAGATAAAGGCAGATATCGGGATAGATATGCCACTGCATTATGGCAACCTCACCAAGTGGGCCGAGCAAGGTGTACTCCTTCTCAATGCAGCGCTCACCGTTAGGGAATCAGACCCGTTTAGCCATGCAAAATATGGCTGGACCAATTTTACAGATGCTGTAATAAGAACCATTTCTGACAAAAAAGAAAATGTGGTCTTTTTACTCTGGGGCAGGTTTGCTCAGGAAAAGCAGGGCCTCATTGACGAAAACAAGCATACAGTGCTTAAAGCTGCTCACCCGTCTCCATTCTCTGTAGAAAAGGGATTTTTTGGCTGCAAGCATTTTTCTAAAACCAACCAGTTGCTCATGGCGCACAACCTTCCGCCCATAGATTGGAAATTGATGACACCCTAACAATCCCTAAAAAGAACCGGCATGAAAGAATTTATTGGTGCTCCGGCAAAAGCGCTCCCCACCGAAAATTTACTGGTGAACATTTTTGGGAGACTCTGGTCCTTATGGGGGCTCATCAGTTTCGTACTCACTTTTCTGCTTATTTTTTTACCATCCATGGGCGCTTATATTTTTACGGATTACAAGAAGGGCCAGGATTATTTTATAAAGGTATCAAGAGTATGGATGTGGAGCTGGCTACGCCTGATTGGCTGCCCCGTGAAAGTGACCGGGAGGGAGTTTTTTAAACCAGGCGAAACCTACGTGATTGTTTACAACCACAATGCCTTGCTGGATGTACCCCTTTCTGCGCCATTTGTGCCAGGTGGTAATAAAACGATTGCCAAAGCCTCTTTTGCAAAAGTGCCCATCTTTGGTTGGTTTTACAAACGTGGATCTATACTCGTAGACAGAAACGACGACAAGAGCAGGGTAAAAAGTTTTGAGGAAATGAAGCGTAGTTTACAGGCCGGCATGCACATGTGCATTTACCCGGAAGGAACACGCAACCGCACCAATCAGCCATTGAAAAAATTTTATGATGGTGCCTTCAAATTAGCAGTAGACACCCAACATGAAATGATACCCTGCGTTATTTCCGGCACGGGGAAAGCGATGCCGATACACAAAACATTTTTTCTTTGGCCAACAAGATTAAGAATGGATTTTTTGCCACCCATTTCTCCCCTGGGCCTGGATGCAAAAGAGTTGAAAGAAAAAGTTTTCCAGGTGATGACAGCACATTATGTAGAGAATAATTCCTAAGCTCCTAAAGATCGATAAACGAACGGGTACGGTTTATTTTTAAATCTCGAAGGATGGCAGATTTGGGGCTGATGGAAATATTAAAAAACTTAAACTTACCCACCGGTGAAATATTAATAGCCATTTGCCAGCAATGCATTTCCCGGGATAAAAACATACTGATGCTCCCGAGTTCTTTGTCGGTGATGTTGTAGAAGCCGTTGATTCCAATCTTCCATTTAGGGGTTAAGTTTACAGAAGATGTCCAGTTTACATCCTGGTTAAAAGTGGTGGTAGCGGTACGTTCGCCGGGGTTTTGAGATCGGAAGAAACGCAGAGAATAGTTTAAGCTGATATCCCAGGGCACTGAAAAATCTACAAACTCCCCGGGGTTGTTGTTCATGTACACCAGCTCTTGCTGGTACTCATCCAACGGCATACCGCTGCTGTTTACATTCTGTTGGTTCAGGCCGGGCAGGCTCTCATTCTTTTTAGTTTTATCGCCTCCTCTAAAAGATGTTTGCATAGACACCGATCCACTCATAAGCGTACCAAGGCTAAGTGGCTTTTTTTTCCAGATCAGCTTATCTACTCTCCTACCCAAACTATCCATTTGATAAGGATCAAAAAGTGCGGAAGCCGTTATGTTTATTTTTTCAAAAAGATTACTCCTTGCAGATAGATTCAGCGGTTCCAGTTTAAAGGAATCTCTCAAAAAATTGTAAGAACCGGTAATGCTGAATCCATCAATAAGGGACACTTTTTTCACGGCTTCGGCGCTGGTGTCTTTTTTATCCCTCACTTTCATACTGATGTTATTGTCTATCCCAAAACTGAGCCCACCAAACCGTCCTTCACCGTAGGCGCCATAAATACTTCTCTCATACACGGAGTATCGCCTTGTATTTTTCGCTGTATCCAACTGCACGGTATTCCAATCTTTACCATTTAAATCTGGTTTGTAATTTATAGACACATAAGGCCTGATTTCGTGCCTGATGGCTTTTACACTGCCGTTCTTAAAAGTGTACATTCCAAAAATTCGTGTACTGGTGCTGATACCAAAAGTCATTTCGTAAGCCCGGTAAAAACTTTTACTAACGGAAGTATCTACTTTTTTGGTGAGGGGATTCCAGTTGAGAAATTGCCTTTCCTGGTACCATTTTTCCTGGTAACTAATGCTGGGGGCTACCTGCAGGGGCCCTATTTGCGGAAGCGATAATGAAATGGGCACATTGTGACTGGCACCCCACTGCAAACGGTTAAAAATTTGTTGGCCTATATTGCCTGCTGTGTCATAAAAGGAGGAGAGACTTTTAGCATTGCTGTTCAATGCCACACCCACATTTTCATACCATTTGTAATCGCCGATGGGTTCCTTGCGTCTGAAAGGGTACAAGGTATTTACATTGAACGCCACATCGGGGAGATTGAAATTGATCAGGCGCTGTAAAGTGTTTTGATTGTGGTTGGCATTGATGGACAAATTAAAAGGCTTGTCCTTCCATACCTTGGCATAGGCGATGGACGAGTTCAGTTGATTTTGAAAATTGCGTGTAGGGTTATTTGGTACCTGCTCGTTAAACTTGCTGCTGCCCGCATTTACATTGGCGTTAAAGGAAACGCCTGGTCTCGCTTTACTGTCGGAGGCATGCGTCCACGTAAAATTTACTGATTTGGTAGAGTTAAAATCCGGATCGCCTTTAAAGTTTGTTTTAAATCGTTGAATGTTGAAGCCCATGTTTCCCCGGTAGCGGTAACGTTTGTAATATTGTGGGTTCACGCTCCCCGTCCAGCCTCCATAGGAATAAAGGGTGCCTCTTAATATAACATCCCAGTTAGGACCCAGTATTTTATAATAACCCAGCCCATCCAGGGCAAGGCCCATCTGGTCGTTGGCAGTAAAACTTGGGGCTAGCAGGCCTGAGTGTCGACCCTGTGTTAGGGGATAAATACCAAAGGGTAAGATAATGGGCACGGGCACACCTTCAAACTCCGGGTGCACGGGCCCGGTAAAAGCCATTTTGTTTTGTATGAATTTTATTTTACTGCTCACAAATGCAAAATGGGGTGTATCCAGGTTGCAGGTGGTAAATCGTCCCTTTAGAGCGTAGAAAACATCGTCACTTACTTTTTTAATTTTTTCTCCATACACATACATTTCTCCCTGCTGCGTATAGGTTCCCTTGGTAAGACCCTTTTGAGTTTTCATATTGAAAACAATTGTATCGCTCTCCGACTTGAATTCGCCCTGTTCAAATTTTGCGGTAGCTATTACTTTTCCGCTGCTATCCTTTACATGATTGGCTTTTACAAGATTGGTATTTTGATCGTACTCAATTGCAGGTGCCTCCAGGCTGTTGTCTGCATACTTTATAGTAGAAACTTTTCCATAAAACCTGATGTTATTGTTGGGCACATCTACTACCATTGAATCATCGGCATGATAAGAAACGGGCACATCGAGCGCACCTTTTGCAATTTTAAATGAAAATGTATCAATTGTATTGACAACCGAAGTATCATTTTTTAACGAAGGTAAAGTGTCAGTAGAAACGTTGGTTGTTGCTGGCTTAATTTGGGGAGACGCTTGTTGAATAGCTGGTAATAGCTTTGGTTTTGCTGGTGAAGGAATAGTATCACCCGTTACAAACATTGGAATCTTTTCTGTATTGGAACCAATGCTTTTATGGTAAAACGTTAATATCAGCATCGTAGTAGCACAGAGCCACGCTGAGAAAATTTTTGCCTTACCTTTGTTAGTCTGGTTCATATAATACAGTAGGCAAAAATAGTTATTTAAACAAAACCTCAGGGTGTTCCAGACAATTATAACAAAACCCATAAAACCTTATAAGATATGCCGGATAGAAAAACGTTTTTAGCACTTGGTATTTTTTGCACGCTAAGCTTGTTTTATGTTCCTACCTCCGCACAAACTCCAAAAAAAATAAAAACAATCATTGTAGACGCAGGGCATGGTGGGCATGATGCTGGTGCAACCGGCCAGTATGAAAATTCCCTGAGATCAAAAGAGAAGGATGTAACCCTTGCCATTTCCAAAAGAGTAGTAACAGAACTTAAAAGGCAAATGCCGGAGTTGAACATTGTTCCCACCCGAACCACGGATGTTTATCAAAACCCGAACGACAAAGCCAGGATTGCCAACGAAAACAAAGGCGATCTTTTTTTGTGCATACATGCAGACAGTGGCCCGCTTAAAACAGGCAAAAGACAAATAGGCACCCGCACGGTTACTAAATATAAGGTCACCTACATTGGTAAAGGGAAAAAGAGAAAGAAAAAATCGACCCCGTACAAGGTGGAAGAGCCGGTATTTGAATACTTCAAACAACCGATGAAAGCTACAGGAACGAGTGTATATATATTTGCCGCTCACAAAACGAGTGCAAAGCTAAAAGCCATTATGGATGAAGTAGGCGAATTTGAAATTGAGTCTAACGAAGCAGATACCTCTTATGTTCCTGTTGACTTTAATTCGCCAGGTAATAAAACCATTGCCCAGATATACGCCAAACGCTACCAGGAAAAAAGTGATCTGCTGGCATCTCTTGTAAATGATGAAGTAGATAAAACAGGACGGGTTGCGCTCGGTGTGAACCAACGCCAGGTGGGTATTGCTGTTTTGCAGGCCACCAATATGCCGGCAATCCTGATAGAAACAGGTTTTATAAATAACCCTGAAGACGAGCGTTACATTAACAGTGCTGCCGGCCAGCAGGAAATGGCCGAAGCTATTACAAAGGCTGTGAAAAGGTACAGGGATCAGTTAGAAAATGCCGGCAAAACCGCCAGTTCTAAATAATATGTTTGTTGGTACACTATGTGCATTACTCAGTTCTAATAACAAAAAGCTATATTGTAAAAACTAAAGCCCCTAGCAATTAAAGGGTAATTTTCAACGCAAAACACACGAACTAACAGTGAAAATATCAAATGAAACAAAGGTAGGCGCTATAGCAGTAGTATCTGTTGCTCTACTAATTCTTGGCTTTAGCTTTTTGAAAGGTAAAAAACTTTGGGGCGATAGTACCACATTGTATGCAAATTATGGCAATGTGCAAGGTCTCCAAAAATCCAATCCTGTAATTATTAATGGCCTCCAGGTTGGAACCGTGTTCGACATTCGCACAGATAAGAACATGAGGAACATTTTGGTTGAACTCACGATCACCAAAGATGTTTTTATTCCTGCAAATTCTATTTGTATCATTAAATCGAACCCCATCTCTACCCCAAGCATAGAAATCAAATTGGGAGATGCTACGGCTCACCTTAAAACCAAGGACACTATCCTGACCGAACGGAGTGGGAATATGTTTGACGATGTATTGAGTAAAGTAGACCCCGTTTTGTTCGAGGTGAAAAGAGCAATAAAATCTGTGGATACCTTATTATACAATTTTAATACAGTACTGGACCCCCAGGCAAAAAATAATATTGGGTCGTCGTTGGCCAATTTGAACAACATCACAGCTTCCATGGTGCAATCAACAGCATCGCTACAAATGTTGTTGAACACTCAAACCGGCGCCCTTGCCAAGAGTTTAAATAATGTAAGTTCTATAACAGGAAATATGGCTGCCACCAACGATAAAGTGACAAATGTAGTTACCAACCTGGACAAAACCACCACGAAAATAGCAGCGCTGGAATTTGATAAAACATTGAACGAACTAAATGCCACTATATCAGAAATGAAATCTATCGTTGGCAAAATAAACAGTTCTGATGGCACTTTGGGAAAACTGATGAATGACCCGGTGATGTATCAGAACCTTGCCTCTACAGGAAACAAATTAAACCTGCTGCTGGACGACATCAGGCTTAATCCCAAAAGATACGTTAACATTTCTGTTTTTGGCAAAAAACAACAATCAAGTCCACTCATGGTACCTTTACCAGACACACTAAACTCGCCCTACTACATACAAAAAGTAAACTAAATTTGCGGACAGTCAGCGCAGTAAACAGCTACTGACATTTACAGCGGAATGAAAATATTCACTCAGTCAATTTTTTTTAAAATAATCCTGTTTATAACAGGATTATTTTTTATGCTGGCAAGCAAGGCGCAAACACAGGGTAACCTCCCTTCAACTTCTACAGATACCACAAGAGAGATCGAGATTATTTTTGCAGAAAGTTTACGCACCATTACGCTGGATGATGGCACCGAATTACAAACCCTCGCAGGTAATGCCCAGGTGCGACAAGGAAACACAAAGCTTTCCGGCGACAGTATTGTATTAAACTCACGCACAGGCATAGCCGAGGTTTTTGGCCGGGTGCACATCAACGATGCAGACACCGTTAATACCTATTCTAATTACTTAAGGTACCTGGGCAAAGAAAGAATTGCTTTTTTAAAAAAGAATGTAAAACTCACAGACGGGAAAGCTACGCTCCTCACAGATGACCTGGAATACAACCTGGCAACAGGCATTGCCACTTATAAAGGCGGTGGCAGAGTCTTAAACGGCAAAACCATCCTCACCAGTACAGATGCCGTGTATTACTCAAACACCAAAGATGTATATTTTAAGAAGTATGTGCATCTTACAGATCCGCAGTACGACATTAAAGCAGATAGCCTGTTGTACAATACCTTTTATAAAACTGCTACTTTCATTTCGCCCACAAGAATAAAAACAAAAGAGGGTGGCGTGATTAATACCAAAAACGGTACCTACAATTTACAAACCGGCGAAGCTATTTTTTACGACCGCACCTCTTATAGCGATAGCACCCGTTCGTTAACAGGCGGTAAAATTGCTTACGACGAAAAGAGTGGTGTGCTTCAGGTAGAAGATAACGGTAAACTGGTGGACAGCGTAAACAACGTTACAGTGCTGGGTGGACAAATACTATTAGATAAAACCAGAAATTCATTCCTCGCCACCCGTAAGCCCATCATGATTTTGTACCGTGGTAATGACAGCACCTACATTGCAGCCGACACTCTTTTTTCGGGGTTAAGAAAATATGATACGGCACAAAATAAAACGGTGCTCAGCAATGATACTTTGAACAAAGTGATGGCTGTAAACATTGCCTCTACCAATGATAGCATTCGTTATTTTATAGCGTTCAATCATGTGAAAATATTCAATGACTCCTTGCAGGCAGTTTGCGACAGTTTGTATTATTCCACAGAAGATTCGGTGTTCAGAATGTTCAGAGATCCTGTTTTTTGGAACGATAAGACACAAGTGAGTGGTGATACCATTTATCTCTTCACTAAAAACCAAAAGGCAGAAAGGTTGTACGTGTTTAACAATGGAATGGTGGTTAACCAATCCAATGAAAAACTGTTTAACCAAATGGGTGGGCGTACGCTCAATGGATATTTTATTGATGGTAATATTGATTATATAAGGGTAAAAGGCTCCCCGGCAGAAAGTATCTTTTACCCACTTGACGAAGACAGTGCCTACGTTGGAATGAACCGCAGCAGCGGTGATGTGATTGATATTTATTTCGTAAACAAAGAACTCAACAAGGTAAAGTTTATCAACGATGTAAATGGTACGCTCTACCCGCTTAAACAAATTCCTACGGGAGAAGAAAAGCTAAAAGGTTTTATTTGGCTCGATGGCAGACGGCCTAAAAATAAGTTAGATTTGTTTGAATGATCGGGTGAATTCCGAATGGTGAATGGTCAATGATGAAAGCCTGCCCCTGCAGTTTGTAGGGGGTGAAAGGTGAAAAGTGAAAAGTGAAAAGTCAGGCCAGTCTAATCCGGTTGCTTTGTCCTGGCTGTAGAAATATCCTTTTGCGATAGGCGAATGACCAGTCGCAATCAATTGTCCACTCTTAAAAAACCTTGAAACTTTGAACGTTGTCCCGAAAGTTTGCGGGATAGACCTTTGAACCCTTAAACCTTTTAAACCTCTGAAACTTTTTAAACCTTTGCAAACTGCTTAAATGAAACGCTCTGCCTGTTTATTTTTAGTGTGTGCGCTCTTCAACTTAAATGCCCATGCCCAGGAAAACCTCTTTACAGGTACCTGGCTGATGGAGTATAGAAACGCTGCAGACGACAGTCTATTTGTGATGGAACTGCAAGTAGCGTCACCTGAGTACCAGACCCTCTACCCTGCCCAAATGAAAATTCAATACGGGAACTTCAAGGGTACCTATCAATTGCTTTTGGTGAAACAAGCTAACGGGCAACTAGCGATCAGCCGCAACAAATATGCGATACAGGAAACGCCATTCGCACTGGGCAACTGGATGATGGTTTTGAATGGTAGCCTGCTGTATGCAGCGGGTAAAAATGGAGAGGCGACGCTAACCGCAAGAAGGATTCCTGCAAAAAGATATGGTATGGAAATGCCGGCCATAATGAGTTACCGGGAAGCAGACAGAACAACCGTTCTGCGGCTCAGCGATTTTTTAAGATTTGCTCCGCTGCAGTTGGTAAAAATAAATACAGAACCCTGGCGAAGCGCAGATGCCCGTAAATTATTGCACAGCTACCAATCACCGGTTTACATGGGCTTGATAGACAGTTTCTATACCAACAGCCCAAAAGCGACCATCGGTTTTTCAGAAAACAATAAGGTAGACAACGACAGTATATCAATGGTTTTTAATGGCAGCAAACTGCTGGATAAAATGAACATTAACCAGCCAATGAATGCCAGGGAACTTGCGTTAGACACCGGCCTGAACCTGCTCCTACTTTTTGCAGACAATTATGGAAGAGTACCACCCAACACCGCCCGGTTAAAGGTGAGCCTTGCAGAAAAGAATTTCGATCTTGATTTTACAAGGCCTGAAAATTTATCTGCCACATTTATAGTTGCCAAAATTTTCTATTACCCAGATAAAGTTCCGAACGATATCAAAGAATTGATAACGGGCAGGCAGATAGCAGAAAAAATAAGAGAGCGCAAAACCATTTTGATTGATAGCATTACCGTCAAAGCCTCGCAAATTACCCTGGCCATTTGGGACGATGCCATTGAAGATGGCGACAGTATTTCGCTGCAGATAAACAATGAAATTTATTTTCCCGGCATAGCCGTAAAAAAGAAACCACGCTTTTTACAGGTTGAATTACACCCTGGGGAAAATAAAATAATTTTTATAGCAGACAACCTGGGAAGTATTGCACCCAATACTTCGATCCTCGAGATTATAGATGGAAAGCGGCGAAAATCTTACATGATTGATACAAACTTTGGCCAGAACAATGCCATCAAAATTACATACGACCTTCGCGGCGGCCAATAACAGCAAGCCGGCCTTGCTTGTTGGGAAAACTTAGAATTTTGTAAAGCGCCGAATGCCTCTACCCGGCCCGCTTGCTGCGTTGCTTTGGACTTCCGGTTTTAGCCCGGCAAAAAATTTAACGAGCAGTAATCCGGCAATGAAGCCGCCAATATGAGCAGCATAAGCCACACCACCACCAGATTCTTGTGCACCCAGGCTTCCCCAGCCACTCAGCAGTTGTAACCCTATCCAAAGACCCAGGGTTATAAAAGCGGGTACTCTGAAAGTGAAAGCAATAAAAAATACCCGCACCTGGTTTGTAGGAAACAAGAGCAGGTAGCCACCCAGCACACCAGATATGGCACCGGATGCACCCAGACTGGGCACGAGCATATCTCTGCCCAAAAACTGCGAAAGAAATACATGACAAAGTGTAGCAATAACACCGGTAAGCAGGTAAAAACTGAGGTATTTTAAATGCCCCATCCGGTTTTCCAGGTTGTCGCCAAACACCCAGAGGTACAACATATTTCCACCGAGGTGGGCAAGGCCGCCATGCATGAACATGGAAGTAAAGATTGTAAGATATACGGGGATGGGTGTTTCGCCCACATTGCCTTCAAACACTACATCTTGCCCTGTGAGTATTTCGTGTGGAATAGTGGAGAAACTCATTGTAAAAGCCTGGTTGGCGCCAAACCCCTGGTAATATATAAATACAAGGATGTTTACTATGATCAAACCGAGATTCACAAAGGGTGTTCTTGTGTGGCCGGTATTGTTGTCACCGATGGGTATCATGGCGTCTATTTTTTCTGTAAAAAGATCAGCTGCAAACAAAGAACATAAATGCTGATTTACCAACAAACAAATTGAGTTTACTCTTATTTGTATCAACTATTGCCATCCCAGATGAGTTTCATCTGCTTCGTACCCAAGCAAGTATTTAAAGGCTTACCTCGTTTTTTGAACCATTTCACCTATTTTTGCCCACCAAAAAATTTAGAACAACTAGTTATGGAAAATTTGATTTATGTAGTTCCTGCGATGGGCATTGTAGGCCTGATTTACACTTTTATAAAGTTTGCATGGGTGTCCAAGCAAGATGCTGGTACCCCTCGCATGAAAGAAATCAGCACTTATATAGCCGAAGGCGCTATGGCGTTTTTGAAAGCGGAATATAAAGTGCTCACTTATTTCGTAATCATCGCTGCACTATTGCTGGGTGTTATGGGAGCTACCAATGCCAACAGTCATTGGAGCATTGCCGTTGCATTTATTATTGGTGCTTTTTTTAGTGCACTAGCCGGCTTCATAGGTATGAAGGTAGCTACCAAAGCCAATGTGCGCACGGCAGAGGCGGCCAGAAC
>JANPJW010000388.1:0-2693 GCA_031425715.1 Chitinophagaceae bacterium
AACGCCCGACTATGAAAAGACCAACCAGTTTCAGTACAAAGAAAATATAAATGCAGGTTACCTCAACTTTAGTAGAACCATTAAAAAGTGGGGCTTTCAAACAGGCTTGCGGGTGGAGAATACGGTGTACGAGGGCAACCAGTTTGGCAATCCGCAACGCACCGATTCTTCTTTTAAAAAATCCTATACAAGTGCTTTTCCCACTGCTTACGTAAGCTACAATGCCAACGAAAAAAACCAGTTTGGTTTGTCACTAGGGCGTCGCATCAACAGGCCAGATTATGAAGACCTTAATCCATTCCTATTCTTTCTTGATAAATATACCTACGGGGCGGGCAACCCATTCTTAAAGCCGATGTTTAGCAATAACGTGGAGGCTTCCCATACCTACAAGCAATGGTTAACCACAACGCTTAACTATAGCCAAACCAAAGACCTGTTTAATGAAACGTTTGAAGAAAGAGGATTTGCAACCATTGTGAAGCAAGGCAATTACGGCAAAATGAACAACGCAAGCGTTTCGGTAAATGCCCAGTTGAAGCCTGTAAAATTATGGAGCCTGATGATTTATACCGAGGCCAGGTACCAGGAGTTTAAGGGATTGCTGTACGGAGAAGTAGTTGATGTGAATGCTACTAATTTCCTAGTAAATATCAATAACCAATTTACTTTCAAAAAAGGCTGGTCTGCTGAGTTATCCGGTTTTTACAGAACTAAAGGAGTAGAGGGGCAGATCGAAATTCAAGACATGGGGCAGTTAAATGCCGGTGTTCAAAAACAAATATTAAAGCAAAAAGGAACCTTAAAATTAAGCGTTAGAGATATTTTATTAACCATGGTGCCCGAAGGGAATATAAACTTTCAGAATACGGAAGCTTACTTTAAAAATCGCCGTGATACCCGGGTGGCTACGCTTAGTTTTAACTATCGTTTTGGTAAACCCATCAAGGGTTTAAAGAACAGGAAATCTGGTGGGGCTGGCGATGAACAAAACCGGATTAAAGGCGGTAACTAAAAAAATGTGCCAATGAGTAAAGGTTGATGTGTTGTTCATCCAAACAGCATCGCATCAACTTTTCACTGGCACATTTTCATTTTTGAAGCTTTCTGTATTGGCATATGTTTATCTTTGTTACAAATTTTTAAAGTATGCCATCATTTGATTTAGTAAGCAAAGTTGATCTTCAAACGCTTGATAATGCAATCAACGTTGTGAACAAAGAGGTTAGCAATCGTTTCGATTTTAAAGGCTCGCATGTTGTGATAGATCTCAACAAAAAAGACTTTAAATTAACCCTGGAGGCCGACAGTGAAATGAAGCTGCAGCAAATTATTGATGTGCTCATCAGCCGGAGTATGAAACAAGGCCTTGCGGCAGAAGTCTACGATCTCAGCAAAGAACCCTACCCAAGCGGAAAAGTTACCAAGCAGGAGGTATTGGTAAGAAATGGCATTAAGCAGGAAGACGCAAAAAAAATTGTGAAGCTTATCAAAGACAGTGGTATAAAAGTGCAGGTAGCTATCATGGACGATATCATAAGGGTAACCGGTAAAAAGATAGACGATCTGCAGGAAGTGATACAGGCTAGTAAAACCTGGAACATCGGCCTTGCCCTGCAATTTGTAAATATGAAGAGTTAGAGCCGGTTTTTGAGGCTAAATGCCTTACATTTGCGTTTTAATAACTGATGTACGGCAAAATCCGTACAATAAATCTAAAAAAATGAAGCAAGACATTCACCCAAAGAACTACAGAATGGTAGTTTTTAAAGACATGAGTAACGGTACCACTTTCTTGAGCCGTTCTACTGCAGAGAGTAGAGAAACGATTGTATTTGAGGAAGATGGCCAGGAATACCCGGTTATCAAGTTGGAGATATCTAACACATCTCACCCTTTTTACACGGGCAAGAATGTATTGGTAGATACAGCAGGCCGTATCGATAAGTTTAAAAAGCGTTACGAAAAGAAAGCTAAATAATTGGTATAGAAGTATTCTTTATCACAAGTTTGTTTTTCATGGCTATACTTTAAAGTCCCTCCGGTTTACCGGGGGGACTTTTTTTTGCTCCGGGTTTTGTTATTTTGGAAACAATCATCTTTGAGCACGGCATTTTCATTATTTTTATCGGGATGAACATATTTTTAGATGAGAGTAAAACCCGGGAGAGTTTGTTTCCATTTACGCTTACCCGGCACGTTGCCGATATCCGCATCGGCATCTTAACCATCAGGCAAAAATGGGAGCTGCTCACGGGCCTCCCGGTAATTACTGAGCCGGCGTTACAAAACACTGCAAGTATTGTGGTACAGGCAAATATTATCCCCACCGTCCTTTCCATCCAGCAGATTTTAAAAGCAGCGAAAGATGAAACACCGGTTTTAGAGAATGACGAGCTACGGATGTTGCATTGGCCCTGGCAAATATTTCAATACAACGATTGGGCCCTGCGACACGATTTTGAAAATTTGACAAAAAATAAAATTTCTGCTTCCATATCTGCCAGCAATCAATGCATCAACAAAGAGCAGATTTTTTTGGAGGAAGATGCGGTAGTTGAATATTGCACCTTAAATGCTTCAACCGGCCCCATTTACATTGGCAACAAAGCCGTGCTTATGGAGGGTACACAAATCCGGGGGCCTTTTAGTGCAGGCGAAGGATCTGTAGTAAAAATGGGTACCAAAATTTA
>JANPJW010000389.1:0-6958 GCA_031425715.1 Chitinophagaceae bacterium
AGGGTGATGAAATTTTTTGTAATTGCTTGTTGCTTCATGTTCCTTTTTATAGCGCTGTTCCTGGATATATTTAAATGGATTTTTACCAACTTCACCAATCCCGCCTGGGCACAGGGTTTAGAAGTAGTGCCATTGCTGGCGCTTGGAAATATCTTTTTAGGTATCTATTACAACCTGAGTGTGTGGTACAAATTGACTAACAAAAATAAGTATGGTGCCCTGATCACTATTGCAGGTGCTGTTATAACGGTGGTGCTCAATATTGTTCTTATTCCCATATTGCATTACACAGGTGCCGCTCTGGCCACTTTTAGCTGCTATCTTTTTATGATGATCTGCAGTTATATGCTCGGTCAAAAATATTACCCGGTGCCCTACGCTGTTAAAAAATTGATCTCCTACGTTGTGATGTGTGTGCTCATCTACCTGCTTCATATTGTTTTAATAACCTGGGTAAGCGAAGCGTTGTGGTTTTCTATGGCCACAGGTGGTTTGTTGTTTATTGGCTTTAGTTGGTTTGTAAGCCGGGTAGAAGCAAGGGAGCTTGCAAAGTTCCCGGTGATAGGCCGCTATTTTGTTGCTAAACCAAATTAATAAAAGCGGCTATGCGCAAACTGTTACAATCACTTTTAAAACGGCCTCTTACCTGGATGGGTAATAAGCTTGCGGCATCGCCCAAAAGAGAAACAGTTTTTGCCTCCCTTACTGAGTTGTACCAGGGAGGGCTGGAGGGAAAAACAACGGCTGTAAAAACAATAGAAGTGGATCTTGAAAAAGACAAATTCATTGTTTTTAGCGATCAGCACAAAGGGAATAAGAGTTGGGCTGATGACTTTAACATGAGCGAAAGCAATTACTTGGCGGCACTGAATCACTACCATGCCAGCGGTTTTCATTTTATAAACCTGGGCGATAGCGAAGAGTTGTGGAAATTTAAAACTCCTGAAATTTTAGCTGCCAACGAAAAAACGTTGATGCAGGAAGCGGCTTTTCATCCCGGGCGATACACCAAAACATTTGGCAACCACGACATCATCTGGAAGGATAAGTTTGCAGTTGCATTCTATTTGAAAAAATATTTTGACCCTGTACCGGTAGTGTACGAAGGCGTGATATTAAAAATACTTGGCCTTCCTGTTCCTCTTAATATATTACTAACGCATGGCCACCAGGGCGACCTGATGAGTGATAACAATGCTGTGAGCACATGGCTGGTAGCGCATGTGTGGATGCCGGTGCAACGTTTTCTGCGCATCAACATCAACAGCGCCAGCAAAGATTTTTCTTTGCGAAACCTACACAATAAAATGATGTATGAATGGAGCAGCAAAAGAAGGAATCTCTTGCTTATTACGGGCCATACCCACCAGCCTGTTTTTGCTTCGGGCCGATACTACAATCATCCCTCTGCCAATATAGAAACTCCCATGGAGCATTATGAACTCCTACCTGTTTATTTCAACTCAGGCTGTTGTTGTTTTGATGATGGGGATGTTACGGGTATAGAAATAGCAGGCGGCAGCATACGCCTGGTAAAGTGGTATGACGAGGAAAATGTAGCAAAAAAAAAAGTGTTGGAAGAAATTGGCTTCAACGATCTCATTGCAGATATGCGGTGAGGGGAAGGAGTTATGAATTCTGAATGCTGAATGTTGAATGAGGAATTACGAGTGACGAAGATTGAATATCGAATTACGAGTAACGAATGACGAATGAAAACCAGGAATGATAAGTTTTGAATCCGATAGCTAGCGGATGGATGATGAATGTTGAATTACGACTGACGAACAACGAATGAAGACACACCGATTTCAACGATTGCCTTATTGACCATTGACCCCCTACATTCTATAGGGGCAGGCTTTCACCTTAGACCTTTCACCTTTCACCTTTCTCTTTCACGCAGCCGCCTACAAATATTTCCTCATCACTGCATACAAAACCTTTTTCTCCGGTTCTGTAAATTCGCCGGCTTTATCAATGGTTAAAAAATGCCTGCGAAAAGCTGTGGTAGCTGCAGCAAGGTTGCTGATATCGTAGCCAATAATACGAAGTGCATAAGTGCTGTTGAAATCTGCCGGTAACTGCAAGCCGGTGGTGTCGTCGTACCAATACCCAAAACCATTTTCTGCCAGCCGCTGCCACGGGAAATTAACAGAAGGGTCTACTTTTCTGGTGGGTGCTATTTCTGCATGACCAATGAAATTAGATGTAGCAATGCTGTAGGTTTTTTTTAATTTATTTAAGAGGCCTAGCAGGCAATTAATCTGTGCTTCGGTAAATGGCTCTGTGCCATCATTGTCTATTTCTATGCCAATTGAAGAGGAGTTGATATCTGACTGACCACTCCATTTGCCCGCACCTGCATGCCATGCCCGCAAGTAATCGTTCAGCATTTGATGCAGCGTACCATCTTCGCAAATAACATAATGGGAACTCACCTGGCTTTTTGTAGTGGTAAAAGTTTTAAGGGTTTGCTCACAACTTTTTTGTGCGGTATGATGGATGATCACGGCATTTGGTTTTCTCAATCCGAAGTTGGTAGTACCCACCCAGTATTGTGGCAGCTTCATAGAGTCTGCAAGCAAACTATCCCCAGGCATTTTCTTTAGCATTCTGGAGAGCTCGTTCACTTGCTTTTTATGGGCTTTGTTGCTAGTTGCATAGGGCTTTGCTGCACAGGCATAGAAAAGGGCAACAACAGAAAAAGCGATCAAGGCACGGCAGGCTATCAACATAAGGCGAAAATTATTTTTCCTTAAAAAATAAATATACAAACTTATGCTGCAACCGAATGCTCCGGTGTTGCACTTGCCTTCGTGCAATTAATTATTAGTCCTTACAGATTCCGTATTTTTGACAAGTGATTTGTCCCCCCTTAACTATAACTTTTTTAGGCACCGGCACCAGCAGTGGCGTACCCATGATTGCCTGTGATTGTGAGGTATGCAGTTCTTCAAACAAAAAAGATAAGCGCCTGCGCAGTAGTATTTTGGTGCAAAGCGCCCTCACCACCCTGGTGGTAGATACCACCCCAGATTTTAGATACCAAATGTTGCGGGCCGGCGTTAAAAAAATGGATGGCATCCTTTACACGCATCCTCATAAAGATCATATTGCAGGAATGGACGATGTGCGGGCTTTCAATTTTTTTAATGACGCTGCTGTAAATGTTTACGCAAATGCCCTCACGCAAAAGGCCTTAAAAAATGAGTTTCACTACGTTTTTGCAGAGCATAAATATCCTGGCATTCCAGATATTGTTTTAAATGATATAGATACAGACGTATTTATGGTAGGCGATATTCCGGTTCAGCCCATCAAGGTGTGGCACCTCCACATGCCAGTGCTCGGTTTTAGGTTTGGCAGCTTTACTTACATAACTGATGCCAACAGGATAGATGAGGAAGAAAAGAAAAAGATCCTGGGTTCGGAAATAATTGTGCTGAATGCCCTGAGGGCAAAAAAGCATATCTCGCACTTTAACCTGCAGGAAGCCGTTGAACTTGCAGACGAATTAAAGATACCGGGCGCTTATTTTACGCACATCAGCCATCAATTGGGCCTTCATGAGACTGTTAACCAACAACTGCCTATCAACAGGAGACTGGCATATGATATGAAGCAATTGCTGCTACCTTAAGATTACCGCTTTCGGGTATTGTGCCCTGTGCGGAGCCAGTGTAATTTTAAGTATGCCTTCTAAAACTTCTTCCTCAATTTTTTATTTTACCCGCAAAGAAAGAAGGGGTTCTTTGTTTCTGCTTGCATTGATACTGCTCATTTGCCTGGTGCCATTTGTATATCCCTTGTTTGCAACAAAAGAAACCACGCAAAGCACATCGTTGGATTCTTCCCTGGCTGTTTTAAATACCCGTCCGCCGGCCAGCCGTCAGCAAAAATATTCGGCTGATCGGGAAGATGATTACCAGCCTTACAGCAATCCATCTTCTGCGGGATATAGTTCTTACAAACGCATCCCAAAAGGCACCATGTTTAATTTTGACCCAAACACCCTTTCTGCGGAGGGCTGGAAAAAGCTCGGGCTACGGGACAAGACCATCGCCACCATTTTAAATTTCAGAAACAAAGGAGGCAAGTTCAGAGAAGCTGCTGATATTAAAAAAATATGGGGCCTTTTTCCCGATGAAGCTGAAAGGCTGCTACCGTATGTACAAATTGCTGCACCAGCAGCAACGGTGTATGAAAACAGCAAGGCCAGTGACAACACGACTAAATATGTGCCTACAGTTGTTAGCGTTGAAATTAATACTGCCGACAGTACGGGATTCATTGCCCTGCCGGGTATTGGAAGCAAACTTTCTAACCGCATTATCAACTTCCGGAATAAACTGGGCGGCTTTTATAATGTAGAGCAGGTAAAAGAAACCTTCGGTCTGCCTGATTCTGTGTTTCAGAAAATAAAGCCCATGCTGCAGGTGAGAAGCGAGGTAAAAAAAATCAACATTAATATCGCTACGCTAGAGGAACTGAAAATGCATCCCTACATAAAATACCATTTGGCCAATGCGCTCGTGCAATACCGGGTGCAGCACGGCAACTACCAATCTGTAGAAGACATCCGCAAAATCATGATTCTCACAGAAGAAAATTTTCAAAAGTTGAAACCTTATTTGCTGGTGGAGTGAGTTGGTCGATTGTCAATAGCCCAATGCCTGCCCCTATAGAATGTAGGGGGTCAATAAGTCAATGCCTGCCCCTAAAGAATGTAGGGGGTCAATAAGTGACGAAGCAAGCTTGCCTGATGGTAAGCCGGGATCAAGAGGTTTTTATGAAAGTTGAATACAGCCAATTGCCAAGACCTTCCAAGACAGTAAATTGCGGCCTCCCGATCCTTAAAACTGCTACAGGTAGAATAAGCCCCAATGACAATTGACTTAAAGACCAATGACTCATCTTTTCAATTGACCATTGACCCATCTTTTCGCTTGACTGCTGGGCTAAAACTTCTAAATTTGCGGCTCATCGATCGCTTAACTTATGAATTTTAGTCAATCCGAGATTACCCAACAGGTAGCTCAATCTGCCAGGGATTTTGCAGTACAGAATATCCGCCCTTATTTAATGGACTGGGACGAAAGCCAGGAATTCCCCCTTCATATTTTTAAAGAATTAGGCAAACTTGGCCTGATGGGCGTTTTGGTGCCTGAGAAATATGGCGGCACGGGCCTGGGTTATTTTGAGTACAACGTTATCATCCAGGAGATATCGAAAGTGTGTGGTTCTATCGGGCTTTCTTTGGCTGCGCATAATTCTTTGTGCACCGGTCATATATTGGCTTTTGGTAGCGAAGAACAAAAAATGCGTTACCTCCCCAAACTTGCTACCGCTGAGCATATTGGTGCATGGGGGCTTACCGAGGCAAATACTGGCAGCGATGCGGGTAACATGAAAACGACGGCAGTGCAGCAGGGCGATAATTGGGTGATCAACGGAACCAAAAACTGGATCACCCATGGTAAGAGTGGAGATGTAGCAGTGGTGGTTTGCCGCACAGGCGACCCAAGAACCAAAGACAACTCCACCACTTTTGTGGTAGAAAGAGGCACCCCTGGTTTTAGTGCTGGCAAAAAAGAAAATAAGCTCGGCATGCGGGCCAGTGAAACTGCAGAAATGGTGTTCGACAATTGTATTATTCCCGATGCCAATCGCCTCGGCGAAATAGGAGCTGGCTTTAAACAAGCCATGAAAGTGCTGGACGGCGGGCGCATTTCAATAGCAGCGCTCAGTCTTGGTATTGCACGAGGGGCCTACGAAGCATCTGTCCTGTACGCCAAAGAGCGCCACCAGTTTGATCAACCCATCTCCAACTTCCAGGGCATCTCTTTTAAGCTGGCAGATATGGCCACCAAAATAGAAGCTGCAGAACTGCTCATCAACCAGGCCTGCTATTTGAAAACAGCAGGACTGCCTATGACCAAAGAAGCTGCTATGGCAAAATACTATGCCAGCGAAATAGCCGTAGAGATCAGTACAGATGCCGTGCAGGTTTTTGGTGGCTATGGTTACACCAAAGATTTTCCGGTAGAAAAATTTTACAGGGATAGTAAATTATGCACAATTGGCGAAGGCACCAGTGAAATTCAAAAGCTGGTAATCAGCAGGGAAGTTTTAAAATAATCCAAACTGGCGAAGCTAAACAGCCCCTGTATAAACAATTTTAAAAAGCCACCTTATTCGGGTGGCTTTTTAATGCATTATTTTTTTTCGCCGCCAAACAGACCGCTGAGTTTATCTTTTGCAGCATCGTACAAATCTTCTGCTTTGTCTGCTGCTTGTTTTGCAAAGTCTTCTACTTTTTGGCCGGTCTCGCCAGGAATGTAGTCGCTTATTTTATCTAATATGGCAGCGTTGCCATGTGCCGGTACCGTTGGGTCTACGGGAGCTTCCGGAAAATTTGTTGCGGGGCTGTCCGATAAAAGACTGTCAAGCGTGCCACTCATCATTGGGAATTTTTCCTTTGCAAATTCTTTGATAGTTTCAATTACTTGGGCTGCCTGTTCTGTGCTGATGCCTGCTTTGTTGGTGAGGCGGGTGATTAGTTCGTGCATGGTGTTTCGTTTTTTGGTGAATGGTGAATGTATTGTCAATGCCTGCC
The DNA here is from genome assembly GCA_031425715.1 of Chitinophagaceae bacterium. Classification (GTDB taxonomy): domain Bacteria; phylum Bacteroidota; class Bacteroidia; order Chitinophagales; family Chitinophagaceae; genus Ferruginibacter. The sequence goes on from JANPJW010000389.1 coordinate 6,620, forward strand.
CCTATAGAATGTAGGGGGTCAATAAGTCAATGGTCAATGCCTGCCCCTATAGAATGTAGGGGGTCAATAAGGCAATCGTTGGAATCGGTGTGTCATCATTCGTTATTCGTCACTCGTAATTCAACATTTATCATCATTAATCATCTATAATTCACAACCCATCATTCATAACTCATAACTGAATTACTCCGTATCGTACCTGTCTACTCTCTCAATGCCTGATAATTTTAAAAGCTCATCTACAAGGTCGTCTAGTTCTTCTTTATCATGAACAAAAACTTTTACGTTGCCTTCAAAAATTCCATCCTTTGCCTCTATGGTCATGGCCGAGATATTTAC
>JANPJW010000390.1:0-6974 GCA_031425715.1 Chitinophagaceae bacterium
GCTTGGGTTACATTTGGGGCTAAAGGGTATAAAGTGGCAACAAGTAACTATTTTTTTTAATCAGAGTGAATGATCATGACAACTAAAGTAACATTTGAATTACCGGCAGAAAACGTAAACAATGCCTCAGAAGGATTTTTATTAGGAGATTTTAATAACTGGAACCACGACGACGCTATCCAGCTGCAAAAAAAAGAAGATGGTTCTATGTATGCAGAGGTTCCACTTACGGGCGGCCACACATACCAGTATCGTTATTTTTTAAATGACGGCAGATGGGTAAATGATAATAAGAATACAACCTGGACAGAAGTATATGGTGGTTACGTAGAAAACTGTATAGTGGAAGTACCCGCTCAGGCCACCAAAGAAGCAAAGCCCCAAATTGCTGAAGCTACCAAGGCATCCGTAGCAAAAAAAGCTGCTGCCCCTAAAAAAGCAGCTGTAGCCAAAAAGGCAACAGCAGAAAAAGTAGTGGCAGACGATCTCTCTAAAATAGAGGGCGTTGGAAAGAAGATCGCCGTTCTTTTAAAAAAGGAAGGAATTGCCACTTTTAAAGACCTGGGCAAAGCTACCATCAAAACCCTGCAGGCTATTCTTACTGCCGCTGGTAACCAATACAGCATGCACAATCCTGCCAGCTGGCCAAAACAAGCTAAACTGGCAGCTGCCGGTAAGTGGGAGGAACTAGCCAAACTGCAGGAAGAGTTGAATGCGGGTAAATAATTGAATCATTTCTATTTTTAAAAAGCCCTTCGAGGGCTTTTTTTTATAGGACCTAATGCAATACATTCGTGTTTTATAAAAGGGTGCTTAATTTTTCGCAATGCAAATCCTTCTTTCCTCGCAGCAATTACATGTAACCATAAAAAGGTTGGCGCACCAGCTTATCGAAAACTTCACTTCGCTGGAAGATGTGGTATTCATTGGCATCCAGCCAAGAGGAATCAGGATCAGCGAACTGGTAGTGCAGCAGGTGAAACTTTTATGTCCGCAGGACGTCGTTCAGCATGGTTTGTTGGATATAACTTTTTACCGGGATGATATCAGGGAAGAATTTCATGTGGCCAGCCATACCGAGCTGCCGTTTTCCATTGAAGGAAAAATGGTAGTACTCATAGATGATGTGCTTTATACAGGCCGAACCATTCGTGCTGCCCTGGATGCTTTACAGGATTTTGGGCGACCGCAAAAGGTAGAACTCTGTGTGCTGGTGGACCGGAGATTTAACCGGGAGCTTCCCATCCAACCCGATTACAGGGGAATTGCCATAGATTCTGTAGTGAGCCAAAAGGTAAAACTGGACTGGGAGCGGGAGGAAGTGGTGATGTACTAGAAAAGAGTGGAACTCAGTTTGCAGATGACAGACGAAAGATGGCAGATGACAGATGGCAGATGATAGATGACAGATGATAGATGGAAAACGGCGACGTGGGGAATCGTAAATCAGATATCATAAATCACAAATCCAAAATCCTTTTGACACACAATTTTACAGAGTTTACGCATCAATATTTTTCCCTTAGCTTTGCTCCTTAATGCAACTATCTACCAAACATTTACTGGGCATTAAAGATTTATTACCACAGGATATTTCCCTCATTTTATCTACAGCAGCACAGTTTAAGGAAGTATTACAAAGGCCTATCAAGAAAGTTCCTTCGCTTCGGGATGTAACCATTGTAAATCTATTTTACGAAAACAGCACCCGCACCCGTATCTCTTTTGAGCTGGCCGAAAAAAGACTCAGTGCCGATACCATCAATTTTGCCGCTTCAAATTCATCTGTTAGTAAGGGAGAAACTTTGTTGGATACTGTAAACAATATCTTGAGCATGAAGGTAGATATGGTGGTAATGCGCCATAGTGCCAGTGGAGCGCCTCATTTTTTAGCGCAGCATTTGCCCGACACTGCTATTGTAAATGCCGGTGATGGCATCAACGAACATCCCACACAGGCCCTGCTTGATGCATTCTCGATACAGGAAAAAATGGGCACGTTGGAGGGAAAAAAGATCGTGCTGATCGGAGATATCATGCACTCCCGAGTGGCGCTCAGCAATATTTATTTGTTGAAAAAAATGGGAGCCGAAGTGATGGTTGCTGGGCCGCCAACTTTAATTTCACCCTATATAAAAGAAGCACTGGGTGTGCAAGTAGAATACAATTTAAAAAAGGCATTACAATGGTGCGATGTGGCCAATGTGCTGCGGATACAATTAGAACGACAAAGCCAGGTGCTATTTTCTTCGCTAAGAGAATACAATCTTGCTTTTGGAGTCACCAGAAAGTTGCTCAATGAGGTGAAGAAAGATATTGTAATTATGCATCCCGGTCCTATCAACAGGGGCGTAGAAATAGATAGCGACGTGGCCGATGGCAATGAATCTATCATTTTGCAACAGGTAGAAAATGGAGTAGCAGTGCGTATGGCAGTGCTATACCTGCTTGCGGGTAAAAAAAGTGCCGATGCTTAATTTATAAACTGAAACGGGGCTATTGCCTTTCACTGCACCTAACCCCATCATAAATAGAAATATGGAGAGAGTATGTTTGTTTCCCGGCACATTTGACCCCGTTACACTCGGTCACACAGATATTATCGACCGGGCCCTTCCGTTGTTTGATAAACTCGTGATAGGCATCGGAAGAAACATTAATAAGGTACCTATGTTTAGCGAGCAGCAAAGGCTTGAGTGGCTACGGGATATTTACAAAGACAATCCCAAAGTGCATGCTGTGGTATATGATGGCTTAACAGTGCAATGCTGCCGGGAGGTGGGAGCCAATTTCATATTAAGAGGAATTCGTTACGTGAACGATTTTGAATACGAAAAGGCCATTGCAGACATGAACCGCAGCCTCGAGAACGACATTGAAACCATTTTTCTTACCTGCCTTCCAAAGTACACTTCGGTAGCCAGCACGTTGGTAAGGGATGTGTTGAAGAATGGTGGAGATGTATCTAATTTTTTACCGACAGCGGTAAATGAAACAATTAAATTAAAAGGTATTGGAAAGTAAAACCATCTGGTTCAACAAAGCCGTGAGCATTCCTGATCTAAAGTCGCTGACGCCCGCAACAATGGGCGAGCACCTGGGCATGGAATGGGAAGAAATTGGTCCCGATTTTTTAAAAATGAAAATGCCCGTGGATAGTCGCACGCTGCAACCTTATGGATTGCTGCACGGCGGGGCAAGTTGCGCCCTTGCTGAAACTGTAGGTAGCGTAGCCTCGGCACTTGTTATAGATACAGAAAAATTTATTTGCGTTGGCCTTGAGATTAATGCAAATCATATTCGTGGGCAAAGAAGTGGCTTTGTATCAGCAACGGCTACACCCCTTCATTTGGGTGCCAGCACGCATGTGTGGGATATTAAAATTCACAACGAAGCAGGTAAGCTGGTATGCATCAGCAGGCTTACAGTGGCTATTCTTAAAAAGAAATAGTTCCTAGGGTTCATCAAAAAACTTTGCGGTTATTTCTTTAATATTTTCGTAGGTATCGCTGATCGGGATGTTTATATCCTTTGTTTTTACCCATTCCACTTTGGTTATGTCTTCGGCAAGTTGAGGCTTCAACGCCTGTTTGCTATCGCATGTAAAGTAAAACCAATGGCTGGTTTTTAAAATATGTTTGCCAAATTCATCGTAGGTATGATAAGTTTCGCCTATTTTCTTTTTTAAAATAAGCCCGGTGACTCCGGTTTCTTCTTCTATTTCACGCTGAGCACAGGCTGCAGCACTTTCTTTTTTCTCCATCTTCCCTTTAGGTAAGTCCCATTTTCCCCGGCGAAAAATAAAAAGAAGCTCCTTTTTTTCATTTTGTACAATTCCTCCGGCAGCTTCAATTGCTATAAAGTGTTTAAAAAAAGCCTTCTTCAGTTTTTCAAAATCGGGGTACCAAATAATGCCTGCGTGAAAGGCTTCTTTTTTTATTTCATGCAGCAGCGCATTGATGGCTGGGGTAGACACTTCATCCACAAATACAGACTCCGGATGATGCATGAGCTCGTTCAGGTCCTCCGTTATCTCATCACAGAGATATACCGGCTTTTCATCAAAAAATATTTTCAACTGCATAACTTGATGATTTTTACAGTAAAAGTAGCGTATTGGGTTTAGATTGTTTTACCCAACCGCTATCTTTGCCCCTCTACAATACCTTTAAACTTCAACGCTTATATGACTACCAATGAAACAGCCGTAGCGGAAAAATTACTCCAGGTTAACGCTGTACAGTTAAACTTGCTTTCTCCCTATACATGGGCTAGCGGATGGAAGAGCCCGATCTACTGCGACAACCGGAGAGTGCTTTCGTTTCCCTATGTGCGGGACTTTATCAAAAGTGAACTTTGTAGTGTTATTTTTGAAAAATTTGGAGAGGCAGATGCCCTGGCCGGCGTGGCCACAGCCGGCATTGCCTGGGGCGCCATGGCAGCAGATCAGTTAAAATTACCGTTTATGTATGTGAGACCTAAGCCCAAGGAGCATGGATTGGGCAACCAAATAGAGGGTGCTTATGCGGCTGGTCAAAAGGTTTTGGTAATAGAAGATCTAATCTCTACCGGCAAAAGCAGCTTGCAGGTATGCGAAGTATTGAGGTTGGCGGGTGTACAAGTGATGGGAATGGTATCAATTTTTAATTATGGATTTCCACAGGCTGATTCAGCTTTTAAAGAAGCGGGGGTGCCTTATGTTTCGCTTACCAACTATGAAATTCTTATAAATCTGGCGATCGAAAAGAAAATGCTACAGGAAGATGATTTAAATAGCTTGTTAAATTGGAGGAATAGCCCGTCTGACTGGAAGGGATAAACGATCTTTATTAAAATAAAACGCAAATTCATGAAAAAATATCTTCAACTCAGCGCCCTGGCTTTTTTCGGAATGCTGATGTCGGCGACAGCGCAGGTTAAGGCCACAGCGAAAGCAGAAATTAAAACCCCTACCATTCAATGCGACATGTGCAAAGGCCGCATTGAGAAATACCTTATGCGCCAGGAAGGCGTAACAGGTGTAAAAGTAGATGTGAAAAAGAAGGTAACCGGTGTTTCCTGGATAAAGGATCGCACTAATATTGAGAATATCAAAGCTGCTATTGCCACCGTGGGTTACGATGCAGACGATGTAACCGCTGAAGAAGCATCCTATAAAAAGTTACCACCATGCTGCAAGAAGCCAGAAAGTGAAGCTTTACTCCCGGCAAAACAATAAAGAAACTACCGTACCTACATAAAAAAAGCAACCTCATAGGGGTTGCTTTTTTTATGAAAGGCCCGCTAAGCCACATAATATCTCTAGAAGAGCGACAATTGCTGCCTTGTCGTATAATCAACTTTGATATTTTTATAAATTCCGGCTTTTCCCACCTTTACACTTCCCACTGTTCTTATAGCAACTTCTTTATTAAAAAGGCTTACCAGGCTGTTTTTCAAAAGGTTTTTCATATCAAGGTCCACCTTCAGGGGGATGGTAAAAACGTCCCGTTTAGGGATGGGCACTTGCAGCAATTGACTGGAGTGACCAAGGTAAACGCTGTCCACAAAAATGTCTAATTCCGTTCTGTTTAGTTCCAAACCAAAATTGTTGGGGTTAAAATAAACCAGGTTTACGGATAGGGACGAAGCCGAAAATCCGAGCTTATCCAACTTTACACCATTGAATTCACGAAACTCCAAATCTTTGGGAGACCGACACGATGTCATAAAAAAAAGAAAAAGAAAGATCGGTAGGTGTGCTTTGAATTTTAATAGCGTCATAAGCTTATTGTTAACGCACAAGATAGGACAGCATGAGAGAACAGCCAAAATAATGAAATTTACAACAATCATTAAAGGACTAATAAACTTAGTAAACTACACTTTCCATCCTGAAAATAACCTTCAGTTCTTAATTAAAATAATTAGTTTAAAATAATAGTAACAATCAACTGTTTTAAAATTGATTATGAATTTTTAATTATAATAAATACTATTATATATTCACGAAAAAAATCCTTTATTTAAGAAAATCTTTATTTTAATTTAGAAAATAGCTACATGCTTAAATAAATAAATGATAATCAATATAATATGTGTATTTAAAGAAATTTAAGTTTATTTTCATACTGATATTGTTAATATAACACATTCGTTACTTGTGAATTTCCGATATTTTCACTTTTAAGAGGGATCTGGGGGTTCCAGATCCTGGAATATAAAAAGCCGGCTTAGGGAGGGTTTTGCTGGTAACAAAAGCTGCTGTTTAAAATACTGCCAATCGGGCAGCTGATCATCTTATCAAGTATAATAATGCACGAAATATGATCCAATTTGATGTATTTCTAATTTTTATTTGTTTTGGTTGATAGCATTTATTATAATTTATTAATCATTGAATTTATTCTAAAAAATAAGTATAATCGTTGATGATACAAGGGTTCTTCGGAAATTACGGTAAATATTTTTTGCTTTATTGCTAACTGTGTTTATGTTTGCATCAGAAACGGATAACGATTACCTCTGGTTATTTCCGGCTTCTTGTTTTTCTCCAATTTCTTCTGAACCGGTGCTTTGCACTGGCGACCACTGAAACTTCTAAACCACAACGAATGAGAAAAATATACTTCCCCCTTCTTTATGCTGTAACCAGGCTGGCAGACTTTCTAAAGCTTGCTTTTTTTCCAGATCAACCTGTATTACGTTTACAATTAGCGAGAGTTTCCAACTCAACGTTGTGATTAATAACGAACCTGTGTTTCGTATTTAATCCCAATTCCTACCAAAGACTTTTCTAATCCCATATTTCATTGCGAAAGCCTACCCGCTGCGGTATATAGTTACTTGACTTAAAAGCAATGACAAATGAAACAATTTATCTATTTACTTGCGTTTGCATTCATGAGTGTAAATGCCTCGGCGCAAACAGCTGTTGATCATAAGGCTTCTTTAAATATTAGTGATATTCAAATAATTCATCAGGGATCTAACCT
>JANPJW010000391.1:0-6081 GCA_031425715.1 Chitinophagaceae bacterium
AAACCGCTGTTGTATTTTGGAAACGTACCGATAGCCCAACCTGCATTTACAGATCCATTGGTACCGTAGGCTTTATTTTTTTTCAGGCGTATGTTGATAATGCCGGCATTGCCTGCTGCCTCATATTTTGCTGAAGGGTTGGTAATTATTTCAATGGCTTCTACATTGCTTGATTGCAGCGACTTTAAGAAATCGGCAAGGTCCTTACCCGCAAGCGGCGTGGGCCTGCCATCTATGTAAACCTGCACGCCGGTTTTGCCACTCAGGCTAAGGTTATCATCTTTGTCTACCATTACTCCCGGAGATTTTCTTAAGAGTTCTAAAGCGTCGCTCCCGGTTGCATTAATGGTTCCTTCCACATTTAAAATTGTTTTGTCGGCCTTAATTTCTACCATGGGCTTCTTGGCTGTAACTACTACCTCTCCAAGGTTGGCAGTACTCTTACTCATCGTCAACTCAGTCACTACTACATCGCCAGCTCCAACCTCAATAGCGTTGCTGTAACTGGCTTTATGGCCAACGTGGGTTGATCTCACAATAAAACTACCCTGGCTGATTCCTTCAAAAATGTATAGACCGTCTGCTTTGGTGGCAGTAAATTTTACCGCTACAGAATCTTTGGTACGTAGGAGGCTTATGGTGCTTCCTGCAAATGGTTTACCGCTTTCATCTTTTACCAGGCCAGTAATTTTTTGCGCCGTGATAGTGAATGAAAACAGGCAGAAAAGGATTGATAATAATTGTATTTTCATGACTGCTACTTTTTACGGGGCAAATTTATCAGTACCTTTTTAACCGGGGAAGATAGATGTAGCCAAATGGAAAAAAGCAGGGAGGAATGGTTAAGATCGTTAAATGAGTTGAAACTGATCTTTAAATAAATGGACGTTTTGCATGGATAAGCGGGGATGGATGCGGATAAAAAAGGCCGCCCGCTCTTTCGTAAAGAGCTGCTGACTTAAAAAATACAGGCGAAATAATCAATATTCCGCCTGTATTTCTAATTATTGAAAACTACTTTACAAAGCTAAAACTCAAGGGTATATTTAGTTTGATGCTAAAATTCCTACCCATATTGAATACACCTAATCTCTGGGTTACCATATTTTCTGCAGCGTATTTTAGGCGACTTAGATGATTCTGGTAAGCCACATCGCCCATGTTGATGGCACTAAAGCTAAGACTAAACAAGGTTTTGCTGCTTTTATTAACAACATCGGCTCCTATCCCCGCATTCAGTAAAGTATATCCGGCAGTTTGTGTTTCTGTGTTGAATGTTGTAAAAACATCGTTCTTTCTAAATGTGTTATCAATCTCAAACTTAACATAGAAATTACGCACGCTGTTTGAAAGCTTGTTGAAACTTCCTTTAAATTCTGTTGTCACCTTGGAGGCCGGAACAAATGGAATAAACTTGTTTCCTTCTATGGGTTGATTAAATTGCCCCGACACCAGCGAAAAAGTATTTAAAATATGCAGCCAATCTAAAGGGTGCGGATGAATATCAATAGTAGCTTCCAAGCCGGCTAAGAACGCTCTTTGCTGGTCGAATTTAAAAGCCGTTAACAAATCTCCGGCTACATCTACCAGGCTATCACCTGCACTCACATTCTGCAATTTTCTGTAAAAAATAAAATTGTTGAAGTTGTTGTAAAAGGCAGAAAGCCCAACAGACAGATGCTCTGTATTAAAGTCTATGCCAGCATCCAACTGTAAACTGGTCTCACTTTTTAAGTTGGTGTTTCCATATTCGTACCTTGTTGTTCCTTCGTGAGCTCCGTTGGAGGCCAGTTCGGGCAAGCTGGGTGCACGAAAACCCCTGGCGATATTGAACTTCAAATTCAACCTATCCGTTAGCTGTGCTGCTAAGCCTAGGCTGCCGGAAATATTAGAGAAAGATTTTTTAAATGCATTTCCTTTAACGTCTGTACCATCCAGCAGATCATCGGCATTTACACTCCGGCTATCAAATCGCAGTCCGCCGCTGAGTGTAACCTTGTTAATCACTTTCCTGGAGTATGCATACACCCCTACATCAAAAAGAGTGTAATCTGGCACCAGCTGCTCCACGCCCTTGTTTTGATTATTCTGCTGCATTCCATTCACACCGTAGGAAGTTGTCCACCCATTATTTTGGGCAAGGTGAAATTGTGCAGTGTAGGTAATTGTTTTTAAATCGAAGAACAGTGCTCTTTCATTCTCGTCATCGGGGTTACCAAATTCTTCCCGTTGGTTTCGCTGGTACCCAATATTAAAAGTGAGATTATTTCTACCAATTTTGATATTGTTATCGGTGGCCATTTTAAAATGCCTGATACGCTGATAGGGTGTTAATGGGGTACTGCTTGTGAAATCTTCATTGGTGGCCCGCTCCGTACCACCACCCGCAGTTTGCTTTACAAAAAATCCTTCGTCATCTCTGTCGCCTTCTACCAGCCCGGCTTTTAAATTAAAGTTGCTTACCAATAAATGACTAAAGCCCCACTTACCGTTATAGCCGGCATAGCCGCCCAGGTTATTTTCGGCAAACTTGGAATTAAACACCCTGCCATCATATTTATTTTTATAATCGTTTGCAGCTTTGTTGGAGGAATACAGGTTCCAGTTGAATCCATTTTTGTTTCCGCCAATATTTGCATTCAGGCTGCGCAAATTGTTGTTGCTTTGAAAGTTGCTGGACACATTTGCCTTGATGGTATTTACCGGTACGGGCACATTGGTAATAATATTTACCACACCTGCCAGGGCATCGCTGCCGTAGATTATAGAAGCTGGTCCCTTTAAAAGTTCAATTTTATTTACACTGGCTTCATCTATTTCAATGCCATGCTCATCTCCCCATTGTTGCCCCTCTTGCCGCACTCCATCATTTATCGTTAACACACGGTTGTAGCTCAGGCCCCTAATTACGGGCTTAGCAATAGCAGGCCCGGTAGCCAACGTAGATACGCCACCAATTTTTGTGAGCGACTCAATAATGTTAGAAGATGTATTTCTAAAAAAATCTTCCTTGCGCAAAACACTTACGGCGAACGGTACCTTTTTTAATTGTGTAGCCCCGGTTACGCCCGTAACAATTACGGCATTGTTTTCAATGACTGCTTCGCTCATCGCAAAATCTTTCGAAATGGTTTTCACCAAATCAATACTCTCTACAATAGATGTGTAGCCGATGTGTGAAATTTCTACCAGGTGGATGCCGGGTGGTATATTCTTTATTAAAAAATTCCCCGCTGCATCTGTGGAAGTTCCCAACTTGACATCGGCAATATAAATGGTTGCAGCTTGTAAAGGGACGCCTGTTGTGGCATCGGTTATTTTACCGGAAAAAGAGCCGTACACCAACAAGGAAGTTGGGCGCATAGCAGGAAGGGTTACGCTGCTGGTTCCCGCATGGGCAGTGAAATGGATGAATAGCAGCATTGAAAATATATAACTAGAGATAAGGCGCATAATCAGCGATTTAATAAATGATTGATAATACAGGTAAGCCATCTTTCATTTTCGCATTGAAAGACAAAACCTGGTGAACAATAAAATATTAAGCTAATGGTGGGCCACGAAGAGCGTAGGCATTTATTTGGCAAACAACAACATCTACCGGTTTATGCTGCTGCGGAACAAAAAAGATTTGCTGTGGGGAAACAAGCTTAAAAAAAAGCGTCTCTATAAACGGAGATTCAGCAACAAGATGATCGCATTTGCAATTAAATAAGTCATTGCTTATACGTTGTTCGCTTTGCCCAACAGACTTTTCGACTGAATCGGTATGGCTGGCAAATCTATTGTGCAAAAAAATGGTGGGTGCTATGCTAAGTGCAAACACGCAAACCAAACTGGCACAAACAATTTTTTTTATGAAGAGGTTTTTAAACAAAATTCTTTTTTGCTACAAGGTTGCAAATGTAAACCATTTCCCCTTTCAACAAAAAAATAACTTAGCCGCTTGCAATAGCTGGATTGGCTTCAGGCTCCTTGATAATTTTGCAAAGAACATCAGCATTGCTGGCAATAAAATTGAACTGGTCTAACACAGATTTGGTTTCTGCCAATGATTTTTTGGTATTTGTTTCAAGATTGCCTTCCGCTATTTCCAGCTTCCTCGCATCAAGCAATACCTGTAAGTTTTCATTTAATGTAGACATAGGGTTGCCATCAATCTTTTTAACCAAATCCGCTCGTTTAGAAAGCAGTGCAATGGCATTTTCGAAATGCATTTTTACCACTTCAATTACCGGCCGTAAATCTGCCGATCGAAAATTATTTAATTCTTTTTGCAAAAGATAAGACAGGGCAGAAAGGTGAGCTATCACAGTATGGTTAATGGAAACAAACCTGTGAATCTGCTTTACATCCTGCTGGTATCGTTTTGGCTCAGACAACATCCTGGTAAAAGCATCCGATAAATTGGCCAGGGCGATAAGTAATTGCCGTCGGGCTATTTTAATCTTTGTTTCATCTACCGGTATCTTTTCTATAAAATACGGAGCTATGCTGGCAAAGTATTGTTGGTTGGCTTCCAGCATTTTTATCATGTAAGCACGAATGCTGTTTTTTTCCCAGGCTGGTATTAAAAACAGGCTGGCAAAAAAAGCAATAACGGAGCCGATCACTGTGTCCAGGATACGTTCCTGCACAATCTCTTTTACACTTCCCGGGTACAGGTACTGAAAGAAAATGAGCAGGTATGTTGTCATTAACAATACGCTCAAAAAATAATTTGTTCTGATAAACATGTAGCTGCCGGCCATAAAAAGAATGAGTATGATCCACAGAACAGTCATGTCTTTAATGAAGAAGAGGATTAGAACGCCAATTAAAATGCCAGCTACTGTGCCTATCAACCTGTCAGAATTCCTTCGCTTAGAAAGCGAATATGCAGGCTTTAAAATTACGATAATGGTAAGCAGTATCCAGTAGCCGTGATCGGCCTTAAACAACAAAGAGGCCAGGTAGCCAACTAACAAAGCCAGTGCTACCCTTACGGAGTGCCTGAAAATGTTTGACCCAAAATGTAGATTATTGACAAACAAAGATGGCCTCAGATCTTGCGTTGCCATCATGCCGCTCAACACCCTGGAAGTATTTTTTTCTTGCTGAAAACTAACTTCATAACTCGTATATAAATGCAGTTGATTGATCTTTTGTGCTATGGCCTCCAGGTTACTTTGAATTCTACCAAGGCTCACAAAGTTTTCTACATTTTCGTCCTTCATGTAATCCTGCCGCAGTTGCTCAAATAAGTGCCGTGTTTTAATTACAAGCTCACCGGTATCTTTTTTGGCTGCCGATGAGAAGCCACTTTTGATGGCCAGGCTTATCTCCTCTAACTCTGCAGCAAGCTGGTAAATGATCTGCTGATAAAACTGTAGTATTCCTGTTTTATCAAAATGCTCGTGCATAAGTGAATACTGCTGGTAGGTGGTCATCACAGACTCGTAAAGATCTGCTACTTCTAAAGAAATTTTCACCAGCACCCGGCCTGTGTGGGTAGACTCCCTCACGATCGTCCTGGTATTTAAAAGCAAATCGCCCAACACGTTCTCCTGGGCTTCAATACTAATTTGCTGTTGCAGCAACTGGTCATTTATTTTGTCGTAGTCTGGCGCTGCCGCATACAGGTCGCCCCGAAGTTTTAGAAAGGTGGCCACATCAAAAATGTAATCTCCGAGTACCTGCTGAATAAACTTGTATGGGCGAAGGCGATACAACAACAGGCTGTACAAAATATACCAACTACCCCCAGCAAGAATATACCCGGCATTTTTCCATATTTGAATACCAGTATGTACTGTTTGCAGACTCAAGACCATCACAATCATTGCCGCTAAACCTACAGCAGCACTTCTGTTGCCGTATACCGTGAGCATAGAGAAGAAAAAGCCTGCCAGGGTAATGAGCAAGGCCAACAACGGAATATTGATGGCTGCGTAGCTTACCATAACCGAGATGGCTGTTACGAGCAGGCAACATGCAAACATGCCGTTAAACCTGTGCTTTACGGCTCCCGGGGTATCTGCTACGCTTACACACAACGCCCCAAGGGACACGACAAATCCCACAGGCAACAGGTTGAAATAA
>JANPJW010000392.1:0-8506 GCA_031425715.1 Chitinophagaceae bacterium
GGCGGCTTTAAAAGCAGGCAAATCCAGAAAGGAAGCGATTAACGCAGCTTATGATCGTTTTTACAAAGGTGATATTGCACAGGAATTTGTTCGTGGATGCCAGGAACAGGGAGGCCTCATAACCATGCAGGACCTGGCAAATTGGAAACCTATAGAAGAAGAACCTATGCAGGTTAATTACAAAGGCATTGATGTTTATAAATTGCAGCAGTGGACACAAGGTCCTATGCTCTTGCAAAGCCTCAACATACTGGAGAATTTTGATTTAAAAAATATGGGTTATAACAGCACAAAATATATTCATGCACTTTATCAAACCATGAATATGACATTTGCTGACCGTGATTTTTATTATGGTGATCCAGCCTTTCCACCTGCGGAGCCCATGCAGGGTTTACTTAGTAAAGATTATGCGAAGCAAAGAGCAGGGCAAATCTCCATGCAACGCAATATGCCCGACATTGGCCCGGGTGACCCTTATCCATTTGAAGGAAAAACAAATCCGTTTACAGATGTGTTGAAAAAAAGAGGTTATTCTTTTGATACCACAAAAAACAATCGCCCGGGTTTTGTGCCAGCGCATGATGTAAGAAATAATGGTTCTGCAAAGATCTCTTCTACTGGTAAAGAAAGCGATAGTGCATACATGGCACGTTTGTGGGCAGGAACTACTTCTGTAGAAGCTGCAGATGCAGAAGGCTGGGTGGTTTCCATTACACCCTCCGGCGGATGGTTGCCTGCAACGATTGCCGGTAACACAGGAGTAGGTATGAGCCAGCGGGCACAGAGTTTTGTGTTGGATGCTTCTCAAAATCCTTTTAATGTGATTGAACCCGGCAAACGCCCACGGGTAACATTAACGCCTACCATGGCTTTAAAAGACGGCAAACCTTTTTTATCATTTGCAGTGCAGGGAGGTGATACACAGGAGCAGAATTTATTACAGTTCTTTTTAAATGTGGTAGAGTTTGGAATGAATGTGCAGGAAGCATGCGAAGCAGCAAACATTAATACCAATCAACTTTGGTTATCATTGGGCGGAACAAAAGTGGAGGATCGTAAGCCCAGACCAGGCAATTTATTACTGCACGATAATACCTCAGAGTGGGTGAGGAAGGAATTAAGACAAATGGGTTACACCCTAACTTTTGATGACAGAACCAGCGGCCCCATCAATGCGATTTGGTTTGACTGGCTACACAAAAGTTTCTGGGGCGGAAGTTCCAATCATGGAGAAGATTATGGTATTGCCTGGTAGGTGCTGTAAATAATTACTTTCCAGAAACGTCTCCCGTAGGGGACGTTGCGTTACTCGAAGGGGACGTTGCGTTACTCGATTCTGGTATCTTGATCAAATATCGCATTTACCCTGATAGCACATATCTTTGCCCGGTTATAGTCTGGCTGTGCAGTTGCCGCTTGGGAAAGTACAACTTGGAAGAGCGGGAAGAAAGACGCTACAGCCATGATTAAATAATTAACCAACCTTAAATTTAATTGTATGCCTACAACGACAGCTGAACCCGGAAAGGATAAGCTTGCTAAAAAGAAAAGCTCAGCGCAGAAGAAAGCTGAACCCAGGAAGAATAAGCCTTCTAAAAAGAAAAGCTCAGCACAAAGGAAAGCGGATCCAAAGAAAAAAGCACGCTAAGGTAAAAAAATGCAAAGAGCCCGGTTCACAGACCCGGGCTTCTTTTTTATGCGCTGTTATTGGTGTTTTTGTATAAGACATCTGTCACCCTATTTCCCTTACCAACAACCACTGCCCAGGTTTGTGTCTTTATGAACCTTTTCCCTTTAGGCCCCCAACGGCGTCAAAAAGTAATGTACAGTTAAAGTTATTTTGTTTTAATTCATTGGGAGAACCGATAGTATTGTATTCATTGGCTACTAACAGTTTTTATAGCCGGCAATTTTAGCCAGTAAAAAATACAGCAAACGAGGCAGGGAATAGCGGCAAACGTCCTATCAAAAACAAGGGTTGTTAAAGACAAATAGTAACATGAGTCGGGGTTTCACAGTTAGTTGTGCTATACTTTAATTCTTATACTTTTGAAAACCCCGCCGAGACGGAAACTCCTGGCAAGGGTCGGGAAGGTGCTGAGAAAAGATGTAATTTCCTAAAACGGATGTTAAAGAACTAGAATTTGCCGATCACATATTACCTGATATGAGTTAATATCTATAAATTCAATTTCGTTTGAAGATTGCCATTATTCAGATAACTAACACAATCCTCCCCGACAATTTCAATTAAATAAAACAATATGAAACCCTACATCGTTTTAATTATTATTAGCTTTTGTATTGTTGTGGATTGCACCGCTCAAAGGCAACAGAACACTGTTGCAAACATTGAATCCTCTTTAAAGAAGTTTGAAAGGAATAGTAAAATCCCTTGTGCATATGTAGTAACATTTAACCGAAGAGAAGACGGGAGAGGGTATTTTACAGCCAAAGATTCTGCTCAATTAGAATTTGATTTTTTCAAAATTACTACCCTTCCCTTTTTTAATCCCAGCCAATCAAGTGCTGAAACAATTTCATCTTATTACAATTGGCTTGTGAAAGAAAAGGATTTTTCGAATAACATTAAGCTTTCAAAAGTCGAGGTAAATACAGAAGATAGTTACAGCATTTACAAAATCCAAGATGCATCCGGAGATTGTTACCGCCTCTTGGGAATAGAAGGCAATGTATTGATCAGTATTAAATTACTAGATCATAAAATGACTGAAGAAAATCAAATAGAAAGATTACAAATACTTTATGCATTGAATAAGCAAGAAGATTAATCATTCACGCCAATAGCTGCAAAGACTTTTTACAGCAGCACTTCTACTTCTTCCCAGCAACGTCTCCCGCAGGGGACGTTGCGGAAATAGATGCTAGCTTTCTTTAAAAACCGTGCTTATGATTTATGAATGCTTGTTACACAAACGAACCCATACAGGTATGCAAGTCTCTTTACCAGATTCAGTTTTTGCCAAGGGTTCTCCTTAATTGAAAAAGGGAATGGTTAGGATATCTTCAATAATTGGTTGCACGTTGTGAATAAAATGCAGGGTTGTTAGCTCAGTTGGTTTAGAGCATCACGTCGACAACGTGAGGGTCACTGGTTCGAGCCCAGTACAACCCACCTTATTTTGGCCATGCTATACTGCAGGGTGTTCGCATACGCAACGTCCCCGGCGGGAGACGTTGCAGGGAAAACATCAATGAAACAATTTGTCAGGCGGCGTGGTAAGAGTGATAATGGTAAGGTTTAGCGGCTTTGATATTGGTTACTTTTCGCACCAGCCGAAACTCTTTTTCAATGAATGCCTGTAGTTGGCTACAATTTAAAACTCCTCGTATCCATGTTCCTGAAAGCGGCGCTGCTCCACCAATTCTCTTCTGGTAAGATGGCCAGGCTCTATCTGCAATGTATAGGATTACAGTGGGTAGAATAAAGTTTCTGAAGAAAGCTTTTTCGCTTATCGAAGTATGATGGTAAGAAATCCATTTGTCCCTTGCGTGGGTAAGCAATATTCATTTCGACAAGTCTCCTGAACTGCAGGATGACTTGATAATAGCGATAGTTTGTGGGACATCTTCCATTCCATCAGCAAAAATCCTTTTTGTAGGAACGATTGCAGGGAACGGTTTCAGTTGGTGGATACAGCAACCGGGAAGACAAATTTTATGCTAGGGAGAACCCCCGCTGAGCAATGTCATTAAGTTAATGAAGGGACAGCTACAGAGGAGCGAAACTTTGGTAGAAGTATAAAATTAAATCAGAGTTATTAGCCTCATAGAGGCGACATTATAATTTAACCGTAGAAAAAATGTCGTGCCGATGGCATTAAACTACCTTTTTAAAAATGTGATTCTACCAAAATGCCGCCTCTACAATAAATAATAGTTACTTAACCAGTTTTGTAACCATGCTTCCTGTTGTAGTGGTTACCCTCAAGAAATAAATTCCTTTTGCGAGAGTAACCGCTTCCGGAAGTGAAATGTTAGTTCTACCTGCATTTACTTGTAGTTGTCTATTTATAATAATTTTTCCGTCCACGTCGGTAAGTTGTATGAATACAATACCTTTTGTTTTTACGGTAAGGTTAAAATTAAGCTGATCGTTTATTGGATTTGTAAAATTGTCTACAAGAATAGATTTATCTCCAAAGTTGCGTACGGTTATAATATTGGAGTAGCTAAATGTGCCATCTACATCAATTGATTTAAGGCGAAAATAAATTAGCTTAGAGCCCATCAGTAGGCTTTCTAAATCTGTAAGGATGTAATTTTTTTCACCTGCACCTGCTTGTACAGCAGCATTGCCTATTTTATCAAAGTTCCTACCATTAAAACTACGTTCTACTTCGTAACGATCTACATTGATTTCTTCTGTTATCTTCCATTTGATAACAATATTTGTAAGATTATTTTGGGCTTGAAAACTAATTAACTTAACAGGTAACACACCAAAAAAACAGCTGGCTTGTAAAGGCCAAGAGGGTGTAGCACCTGTTCCTGCAAATTCAGCATCCCAAAATGCTTGATTATTACAAGCTGCTCTCAAACCAGCAGGTGTAGTAAGATCAGCACCGCCTGCTAAAGCGGTACTACAGTTGAATCGGGCATTGTTTCTTTCAGAAGAATTGTTGCCCTGTGTACCTATCCAGATGCAGTTTGTACCTGTTGTTAAACCTGTTGGTTTAAAAGAAGAATTGGGAGTGTGGGAAGCTGCTGGAAGATTGTCCCAATTTGTTGCATCGGTTACAGAGGGGTCAATTCCTCCGCTATAAACATTCATGTGTATGGCACTTATAAAGGTAAAGGGTGCAACACCTACGGTTGCACTTTGGTAGGCAATTACCTGGTCGCCATTCACACTTAAGCTGAGCATAAGACCTGAGCAAGTTCCTGCAGAACCACCTCCAATAACTGTTGCAGTAGGCGTTCCTCCGGGAATGCCTGCTATCGCAATTTCTGTACCTTGTGTTCTGGCTGAAGTGAAAGTTAAACTTACGGTATTCTCCGTTGCTCGGAAGACACTGTTATTGCCCCATGCATTTTCAGTAAAGTGTATAACAGTATTAGCAGCCACATTTTTAAGGATTACAAACGAAAATCCATCAGACTGTGGACTATTTAATGAACCATGATAGCCTGTGAAGGCAATATCTCCTGCTACAAGCTGAGCTGTGGATTTTTGGGTTACAAAAAAGCAAACGAAAAAGAAAGCTGCTTTGAATAGAATATTGTAAAAAGATTTCATGTTAAAAGGTTTAGATTAACTAGCCGCAAACCTACTACATAAGTTTAGAATACCCCCCTGAAAAAAACCCTTTCTTTTACATATTTCGCCGCCCATGTTTGTGTGCTCACGATCCTAAACCGGTATTCGATAATAGCTGTTGTAAATAGTGGAAGAGAATTGTTCTTGGAGACACTGACGATGGCCTTCTTCCCGGCAACGTTACCGCTGGGAGAAAACGTTGCCGGGAATGAGGAGGCTTTGCTGAGAAAACTGCAAGTTATCCTGTTACAAACTTTATGGAGATGGATGATGTAGTATTCGTGAAATCAAATAGACAATGATGGGATTACGCAACGTCGGCCGCGGGAGACGTTCAGGGAAAAGGAAACCAGCAACCTTTGAACCTTTTGAACCTCTTAAACCACCAGTTTGCCATCCTCCATCACAATAATCCGGTCGGTTCTTGCGGCAAACTCCTGGTCATGGGTAACAATCAGGAGTGTTTGATTAAAGTCGACAGATAAGCGGCGGAAGATATCGAATACAATTTCAGAGTTCTTTTTGTCCAGGTTGCCGGTGGGTTCATCGCCCATGATGATGTATGGATCATTGATAAGGGCCCGGGCAATAGCCACCCGTTGCTTTTCGCCGCCGGATAATTTGTTCACGGCTTTTTCTGCCAGGTGGGAGATGCCAAGCATGGAAAGTTTTTCCATGGCTTTGGCGGCAATTTGTTTTTCAGTAAGACGGTTCAGTTTTAGTGCGGGCAGCATGATATTGCGCAGCACATCGAATTCGGTAACGAGGTAATGAAACTGGAAGACAAATCCAATCTTCTCGTTGCGCACCCGGGCCAGTTGTTTTTCCTTTTTATTTTTCATGCTTTCATTATCTATCATCACGTCGCCTTCATAATCTGTATCCATTGTAGAGAGCACATACAGCAGCGTTGATTTGCCGCAGCCCGATTTGCCGGTGACAGACACAAACTCACCCTTGTTCACCGTAAAACTAATATCATCCAACACCCTCAAGGTTACGGCATCGTGAAAGTCTTTGCTGATATGCCTTGCTTCTAACATGATATGGTTTGCATTATTTTCCACGAATGATAACTACGGGGTCTACTTTACCAGCTTTACGTGCAGGCAACAAGCCGGCAAAGTAAGTGGTGATTAAAGAAAAGGAAATGGCTATCATATAAAATACGGGATCGTTGTTGATGGGATAGGTTTTTACGGTGGGCAAAGCTTCGGTGTTAAAGGGAATAGTGTGTATGCCCTGCGACAATAAAAAGCCAAACAGCAACCCGGCGAGTCCACCAAAAAATCCGATGCCGAGAGAGATCATCAGGAAGATTTTTTTAACATCGCTGCCCGAAAATCCTGTGGCTTTCAGGATAGCAATGGAATCCATTTTTTCATAAATCATCATGTTTAAAATATTAAAAATGCCAAAGCCGGCTACGATGAGCAGGGTAACGCCCACCGCATAGGAAATAATCATGCGCACCCGGGTGCCGGTTTCAAACTGCGCATTGGCCGTTTGAATATCTTCTGCCGCCGTTTGGTACACCTGTGCAAATTGCCTGGCAGCTGCAGGTGCATCGTTGATGTCTTTCATCCTGATGGCCACATCCGTAACATAATGCTTCGGCTTATTCAATATTTTTTGTGTGGTACCAATGGATGCGTAGCTCTGCACTTTGTCTATATCGTTGATGCCAGATTGAAAGATGCCTACAAGTTTTAAAGAATACCTGCTGCCGGCAGCCGTAGTGATGGTAACCACGTCGCCAATTTTGGCTAGCATTGTTTCAGCCAGCGCCTTGCCCAGGATGATGCTGTTGGGTATAAGTTTCAGGTCGGCGGGATTGCCTGCAATTACATAATCTTTAAAAGCAAACAAGTTCATTTCCTGCTGCACATCTATGCCGTTTACAATGCCGTTGAGATCCAGTGTGCCGTAATTAAAAAAAGCCTGTGCAGTAATGCGGGGCGTATAGCCAAGCACCTTTTCTTCCCTGGCCAGCGACTGCATGATGAAACCGATATTATAAATTTCAAGGCGGGCACTGCTGGCTTTTGGTGTGCTGATAAAATTGTAATCCTTCGCAAAGAGGGGAGCGCTGTTGATCGGCTGATTGGGGTTAGGCTTTACTTCATTAAAAAGGCGCACATGAGGCGTACGGTTAAGGATCAGGCCATCCAGCATATCGTTGAGCCCCGTCATAAAACTTAATAGCGCCACAAACATCGTAATGCCAAAAGTAACACCGATAGCCGCCACCAGTGTTTGTTTCCACCGGGCCAGCAGCAGGGCTTTTGCGATATTGATGAGCAGCTTTACATTCATCATTGTGGCTTATAAATAAGTTCACCTGCAGCGAGACCGCTTATAATTTCTACCCGTTGGTAATCTTTTAATCCTGTTTTTACCCGTCTTGGTTTATTGTCGGCAATAAGCACCGTACTATCATTGAGCAGGTAGCTTACCGGTATGGTGATCGCTCCCGTTTTTTGTTGAATAACGATGTTGGCTTCGGCCGTAAGGTTGGGATAAAGCACCGACGGCTGTGTGTCAAACACGGCTTCTACCGAAAATGATTTGGAGCGTTCGTTCATAGCAGGATATACTTTGGAAACCCTGCCTTCAAACACCTGTCCCTTGTAACTGTCCATCGACACCAGCATTTTTTGCCCCTCCCTGATCTTCGCAATATCATATTCATCTACCTGCAGTTCCAGCAAAAAGTTGGCGGCATCGCCCAGCAGTGCCAGCGGCGTTTGCGGACCAACCATTTCCCCCGTTTTTTTGTAGAGGGCATATACTTTGCCGGCTATTTCGCTGCGGATGGTAAAGTCGGCTTCTTTTCTTTTACTGATGGCAAGATTGTTCCGGGATTGCTCAGCGGTAAAGGAGAGTTGCTTGCGCAGATCATAGTATTTCATTTTTGCGGAAGCCAGCACTGTTGCCGAATTTTTGAGCGCCAGTTCCCTTTGCTCCAGGTCCAGCCGGGTACCAATGTTTTGTTCCCACAGGTTTCGCTGCCTTTTTAAAAGGAGAGAATCATTTTGAAATTTACTTTGTGCAAAAGCGATATTGTTTTGTACTTCGGCCAGTTTTTCTTCATTACTGCCTACGGCCGAATAAGTTGCAACCAGGGCCGCATTCTCCCGGCTTATGCGGGACGTTTCGTTTGACAAGACCAGCAACGGCGCCCCCGCTTTTACCAAATCACTTTCGGCCACCAGGATGATT
>JANPJW010000393.1:0-10472 GCA_031425715.1 Chitinophagaceae bacterium
CTCCATTTAAATTCAGGAAAATTTATTCTGCCCAAAAATAGTGTGGCAATTAGCAAGTCCTCCCCTGTTTTGACAAACAGCCTTTTTCAAAACGAACATTACGTGGTTATACAATTTGTGAGCTTACCTTCCAACAATGAAAAAGCCGCTCTAGAAAAAGCCGGTATCGTTTTAGGCGACTATTTACCAAACAATGCTTTCATCGCCATCATCGCCCAGGATTTTAATGTCAATCTTTTGCACGCAAATAACATCAGGAGTGTGATACAGTTGACCCCTGAGCAAAAAACAGTACCACAGATACTGAAAGGAAACTTCCCTGTGCATGCGATAAAATCTGCCGGCACAGTGGACCTCACGCTAACTACCTATGCCAACCTAAGTGTAGCACAATTGGCTACAACTTTTAAAATGTTGGGCGTAACAGTACTGGAGGATATGCCCATGTTCAGGAGTTTTACACTCCGCATTCCGCAGCAAAACGTGCAGCAATTACTGGCGCAGCCATTTGTACAATGGGGAGAACCGATTGACCCTCCCAATGTTTTGGAAAATCTTCCGGGTAGAAGCCTGCACCGGGTAAATGTTTTAAACGAAGGTGTTAGAAATTTAAAAGGCACTGGTATCAACATAGGCATTTGGGATGGCGACGAAGTAGACAATCACCTGGATTTTACGCCAACCGCAGACCGTGTGGTTATCATGGAAGCCGGTTCGCCACTGGATCATGCAACGCATTGTTCGGGAACTCTTGCTGGCGCAGGTATCCTAAACCCGAGGGCCAGGGGAATGGCGCCAAAGGCAAAATTATTTTCATGGAATTTCAGTGGCAATATTGCTGTTGAACAGTCGATTGCTATTCCCAGTCAAAATCTGGCTGTAAGCTCTCATTCTTATGGAGGTACTGCCACCTGTGGTCTTACGGGAAGTTCGGTGGCCTACTCTACTACCAGCCGCAACACAGATATCAACATGAATAATTATCCCAATCACATTCATGTGCATTCATCTGGTAATTCTCAAACATCGTGTGCTGGAGGTTGGTCAACCATTACAGGTAGCAGCAAATCGGCAAAAAATAATATTTTGGTGGGAGATATTACCAGCTTAGAAAATCTATCGGGCAGTAGCAGCAATGGCCCGGTGGCAGATGGCAGGGTAAAACCCGAAATCGTGTCCATGGGTACAGGCGTATTTTCTACCGTTTTAAATAACGGCTACGCAACTTTTAATGGCACTTCTATGGCTACGCCTGGGGTAGCCGGTTCTGTTGCGCTGCTGGTGGAGCGGTATCGCCAGTTAAACGGGGGAAATGATCCCATTTCGGCGCTCATTAAAAACACAGTTCTAAACACTGCTCATGACCTGGGCAACGCCGGTCCGGATTATCGCTTTGGTTATGGGAGGTTAAACGCCCTCTCAGCAGTCAGAATTTTGGAACAAAACAGGTATGCGGTTAACAGCATCAACATGGGCGCTACCAATAACATGAACATAAGCGTACCGCCAGCTGCTGCACGCTTACGGGTGATGATCACCTGGAATGATCCTGCAGGTACTGCCAACGCAAACCCTGCATTGGTAAACAACCTCGACCTGTCTGTGTCGAATGGCGCAACCACTACGCTGCCTTTTATTTTAGATCCGCTTAACCCGGGTGTTGCCGCTACCAGAGGAGTAGATAATGTGAGCAATATAGAACAGGTGGTGATTGATAACCCTGCAGCAGGTACTTATACCCTGCAAGTATCCGGCACTGCAGTACCCGTTGGTCCGCAACAGTACTCTATCACATGGGAAATAGAACAGCCTTACCTGGAGATGATCTATCCCAACGGGGGCGAATTTTTTAACCCCGGTGCAACAGAGACAATTACCTGGAACAGCGCTGGTGTAACTGGTGCACAAACACTGGAATATTCCCTGGACAATGGCTCCTCCTGGACTGTTATTTCCAGCACGGTTTCGCCCAACACAACCCGCTTTAACTGGGTGGCACCCGTAGGCTCCAATACTTCCACCGCTTTAATTAGGGTAAGCAGTGGTTCTTTAACAGATTTTAGTGATGCGAATTTTCACATCCTCAGCACGCCAACGGGCCTCACAACAACTGCTGGTTCCTGCGCCGGCAGCGAGTTAAATTTTAGCTGGAATGCTGCAACAGGTGCTACGCAATACGACATTTCTAAATTAGATAAAGCAACAGGGCAATGGGTAGTAATAGGAAGTAACATTGCAGGTACCAGTTTTTTAGCTACCGGACTTGTACCCGGTATTACCGAGTGGTTCAATCTCATTGCTAAAAACAACGTAACGGGCGCCAGGAGCGAAAGGAGTGTGGCTATCAGCCGGGTAGTTCCGGGCGTGGGTATTGCTGCCGTAGGTGCTATATCAGGGCAAGCAATTATTTGTGGTGCATCTGCCAACATTTCCTACAGCGTGGCGGCGGTAGCCGGCGCTACTTCTTATACCTGGACCGTTCCGGCAGGCGCCAACATCAGCAGCGGGCAAGGCACTACTTCTATTTTGGTCAGTTACCCTGCGGGTAGCGCAAGCGGAAATGTAACCGTTTTTGCAGGTTCCGCAACATGCCAGTCTGGTATTGAAACCCTTGCTATTACCGTAAATAGCACTGCTACCGCAGCGCCAGTCTCAGGCGGTAACCAATCGCAAACCAATTGTACGCCAAACCCTACACCAACACTAACTGCAACGGCAAATGTACCTACAGGACATGTTCTGATTTGGTATAATGCAGCTTCCAATGGCAGCGTGGTAAATAATCCTATCCTGAGCAGCATAGGCAGCATTACTTATTATGCAGCCAGTAGGAACACGAGCACTGGTTGTGAAAGTACAGACAGAACCGCAGTGGTATTAACTATCACCGCTGCACCAATTCCAACAATTTCTGCAAATGGGCCACTGGTATTTTGCCAGGGAGGAAACGTAGTGTTAACAGCCTCCGCCGGTAACGGGTATACATGGAGCAATGGCGCCAATACACAATCTATCAGTGTTGCGGCTTCTGGAAATTACAGCGTTGCGGTAGACCAGGGAAATGGTTGCACCACTTCTTCCACTGCAACTGCTGTAACGGTGAATCCACTGCCGGCTATCAGTGTTGCAGCCGGAAGCTCCACTACCTTTTGCCAGGGAGGAAGCGTTATGCTTACAGCTACTTCGGGCAACTCCTATTTATGGAGCAATGGCGCTACCACACAAAGTATTACCGTTAGCACATCCGGCGCCTATAGCGTTACTGTGAACCAAGGTAATGCCTGTATCAATACATCGGCAGCAACTGTTGTTACCGTAAACGCTTTGCCTGTTGCAAACATCACAGCTGCTGCACCTACCAGTTTCTGCGAAGGTGGGTCTGTAACCCTCACAGCTTCGGCGGGCACTTCCTATGCATGGAGCAATGGTGCTACCACACAAAGTATCAACGTTGCTTCTTCTGGCAATTATTCGGTCACCATAACCAACGCCAATGGTTGCAGTGCAGCCTCAGCCGCAACGGTGGTAACGGTTACACCAAAACCAATAATCAGTTTATCTGCATCGCCCTATACCAAATTGTTTCCAGGTATTGGAACCAATCTTTTGGCTACTACATCGGTACCGGTTAGCTATACCTGGTTTAGGAATGGAGCTCTTATTTCTGGCGCCAACACAATCAACCTACCAATAAATTTTGAGGCTGTAGGATCCTACACGGTACAAGTAATGAATGCTGGTGGTTGCAGCAATACTTCACCGGCATTAGTGATCGGGGATTCTGCTACGGCCAGGATATTCGTTTATCCAAATCCAAACAAAGGCCAGTTCCAGGTTAGTTATTACAATGCAGCCCCTACAGAAAATACCCTTGTTGTTTTAGACTCAAGAGGTGCACTGATCATGACGAAAAAATTCGCCATCACAAATTCTTATCAAAAAATGAATGTAGATGTGAGAAATCATGGCAAGGGAGCGTATCATTTAGTGCTGAGCGATAAAAATAGTAAGAAGCTGGCATCAGCAACGGTTGTAGTGCTATAGGTAGATAATAATTCTTGATGGGAGCGTGCAGCAAAAAGTAGGAGGCATTTCACACAACGGCCGAAAAGAAATGCATCGTGCACCACTGTGCTGGTAGATAACCAATGGATGTGGTTGCCACTTTCATCTGAATTTGTGAGCCGTTGCTTTATGAGGCAGCCCCCTTTTCTGGAAACATTTTCCTATTTAAAGCCGCTGAGTTAAGGCTGCCAAGAAGAAAAAATTAAGCTAAGTGGCTAATCAAAACAAAGCACGGATAGATGCCCTGCCGATGTGAACTGTCTGCGCAACCCCGGGTTTGCGTCCTTCATAATTTACTGTCATCTCTATATTCCCTGCAATGCGTTTGGTAAACTCCAGGTTCCACAAAAAGTTTTTACCCGGCAGTAAGCCATCCAGCAAAATATAGCCAACCGTAGTATTGGCGGCGCCCGGGTAAGCTTTGAAAGATATTTGGTCGTACGTAAACTTTGCTACAATGCTGCTATTGGCAAGGGTGTTGTATTTTACTTCGGCTTTGATGGCGTTGTTGTTTGATCTTTCCATGGAGTCTATACTGTTTTGCCGGAATGACATGGTGTAGCCAACAGTTGCTCTTAAGTTTGACTTATAGATGTAAGAAATATTTGGCTCCACATAATAATTGATGATGTTATAATTGCGGTTGTCGAATTTCGCCGAACTCGTATTCAATACTGTGGTTACTTTTCGGCCACTAAAGTTTCCAACAATATTGCGTTTTAAATTCACCCTTATTTTGCCCGAAAAATTTTCGAGACTGCGGCTTTCAAAACCATAAGCCAACAAGGATTTTCCTGAAGATTGACTATGGGTAAATTCCATACCCCAGCGGGTGCTGGTGCGGTTGTAAAAAAAGGTGTTGGATATAAAGGAGCTCAGGGTTATCAAAGAAGTGTCTTCCAATTTTTTATCAAATGGATTGAATAAAAAGTTACCATCGCTCACTGCCTTTTTACTCACCTGCAATGCAGAACTGGTAGAAGTATTTTTCAAAATTTTTCGCCAGCCACGCTCAGCTGCGGCAGCATTGATCAACACTTTAGGATCCAGGCTAAAACTATAGTTGAACTGCAGGTAATTTGCCTTCACATATTGGTTAGATGGAGAAAAAACCCTGATGTACTTTTTTTGATCCTGGAACAGGGCTTCTTCAAATTCATTCAGTTCTGCCACTGCGTTGCCATTATAGTCTATCCAGGTGTAAAAGCCCTGGCCGGCCGGTACTTCTACGTACGAAAATTCCCGCTTCTGTTCCTGGCCACTGCCAAGTTCATACAAAATATTTCCTACCAAAAAACCCTTCCATTCATTTACGTAATATTCTGTGCGGCTGAGGATACTTTGGTCTGCCTTCTGCCGGCTTAGCAAAGGAGCGTCTACCTGCAAGTCCCGAAGAGTGACGGTGAACCTTGCCTGGTGACGCTGGTTCTTCATAAGTTCTGCAGATATATTATAGTTGTTACTCTTATCTGCTTGCTTTAGGTTGGTACCCTGTGGCAGCAGGTCGTTTCGCCGGTAATAGGATAGGCCCCATTTGTTTAGTTGTTGCTGGTTGGAGCGCAGGTAAAACTCATAAATATTAAAAGCAAAACTTTGAGCCGTTAAAGTATCCGTCAATTTATTACTGATCTTGTTGTGCTCGCCGGTATACTTGAAACCGGTTTCCATCATTCTGAATTGCTTCAACTCTTTTTTGATATCTATGCCAGGCCTTAAAAAATTTCCGCTGTTGAGAGCATCGTCTATCACACTTAGATTCAGATAATTGTTGAGACGCCATCCATTGTAAACCGAATACTGCTGCAGTCGGTGCATCCATCCATTAAAATTGTCGCTGCGTTTGTAATTTACGATCTCATACTTTAGACTGTTTCCCCTGATGTCTGAGACTTTAAGAGCTGCGTTGCTCAAATGCTCATCTGCAGGCGCTGTTTCGTAAGCAAGGCTCCAGTCTCTTAAAAATTCTACATTGCGCAAACGTTCCAGTGGCTTAAAACGACTTTGTACAAACTCGTACCCCAATGTAGTTTGTACCGATAATTTTCTTGCTCCGAGTTTGATTCTAAGATCATCATTTTGCAAACCAAATTTTGCGGCAAAGCCATTGTCGTTTGCTTTATCTTTTGAAGAAAGTAAGTTCAAGTCATAATTGCTCATGGCAACTTCTGACGACAACCTGCTTTTTGGCCTTAAGGCATACTGTGCACCGAGAGTAAATACCTGTAATTTTTTTGGAGTAACCAACAAGGTCACCGGCTCCCAGTCTCCCTGCGGATTGTTGTTGGCGTCGGGCTGTATCCATTCAAACACCCTTCCATTGGCTGCGTTTAACAGTTGCCGGTAGTTACCCCTGCCAGGGCCAAGGTAGGAGAAAGATAAATTGTACAAAATAGCACCAGGGTCGTTGGATTGAATAAAAATAGAATCCCGCTGCACAAGATTGTAGAGGGTATCAATTTTCCGGTAGAGTATCTTACCGAGGGTAAAAGTATCCAGCTGTGCATTTTGATCAAACGCCCGGGTGATACTATCTCCTAAATCTGCCAACAGCTGTTTTTGATCTATATCTAACACCTGGTCTATAGAGGAATTCTTAGCATCCATATTAGAGTAAGCACCAAGGTTTACAGACAATCGTTTACCGGCCTGCAGTTGGTCACTCACATATACCTGGGAGTTTAAAAAATTACGATCAGAATATTCGAACTCCACCTGTATACGGCTGTCTTTCGTAATCATGCGTTTGGGTGTAAACGTAATTTCTGCAGTATTGTAGTTAATCACATAGTCCTGGTCTTCGCCTCTCTTCAATAAAACTCCATCGATAAAAACCCTTTCGGTATTTGCCAGTATCACAAAGTATAATTCATTGTTGGCCCCCTGCAACCTGTATGGACCCTGGTTTCCCTCCAAAGCCACCAGAAAGTTCCGGGTAAATTTTCCCTTTGCAATTGCGCCGCTCGCCAGTACCGAGTTCCGAATGTTCTTACCAATTGTATGATCTGTTATAAAGGATACACCTTGTAGCCGCTTATAAAAATTTAGAAAGTAATTTTTGCTTTCCCGGATATCTATATCGCCAAAGTTTGCCTGCCAGTTTTTCTTTTTTATCTGCAGGTAGATGCGGTCAAAATCTCTGAGGTCTTGTGTATTACCATCTGGTTGAATGGGCAGGTTGTTATCCGTAATAGCTGCGGTCAGTTCAAGGCTATCTCCAATGAAGCCATTCAACTGAAGATTCATACTGCTATTTACAACAGCGTCCTGGTTGTTGCCAAAAGAAATGGCCCGGCCAAAACTGCCTTCAGATTGCAGGCCTGTGAAGTCTATAAAAGGGTTGACTTGTTTAGTGCTGTTTCTTACAAGGAGAGGCTTTTCTGCCAAAAAATTATTTCGCACGCTGTCATAGTTTAGCCTGCGGGATACAGCGTTTAGTTTGAATGGAAATACACGGTAGCTCACCCAAACCGTAGCCTGCGTGGGAATTTGAAGCCAGGTGAGCCTTGCATTGATCTCATCTAAAACGTAGGCGGAAGAAGGAATATTAGCTATGGAAAAAGTATTGGGGGCAATGCTCAGTGTATCCAGCTGAACCTCGTTGGTATTAGTTGCAATAATTTTTTGCCGGAGGTTAGAGATTGGTAACGGAGTATTTTGTGTATAAGCCGCCTGCACCAGGAGCAGAAAAACCAACACAACATATATCCTTATTTGATTCAAAAGCGTTTTTATGAATGATAACGAATTAAAATTAGCACTATTATTCAAGACCCCGCTTTAGGGCAATATGCTGCAAAAAAATACCTTCTGGCACACAGAAGGTATTTTATTATGATATAACAAAGCGGCTAACCCTCATTACTGAGGCCTGCGCTCAAATACTCACGGTTCATTCTTGCGATGTTGGATACTGATATTCCTTTGGGGCATTCTGCTTCGCAGGCATAAGTGTTGGTACAATTTCCAAAACCTTCTTTATCCATTTGGGCCACCATATTCAGCACCCTTGATTCTCTTTCCGGGTTACCCTGGGGTAGTAGTGCCAACTGAGAAACTTTGGCTCCTACAAAAAGCATTGCACTGCTGTTTACACAGGTGGCAACACATGCACCACAACCAATACAGGCTGCGGCCATAAAAGAATTGTCTGCATCTTTCTTATCGATGGGAAGTGCATTGGCATCTACGGCATTACCGGTGTTTACAGAAATAAAACCACCGGCCTGCACTACCCTGTCAAAGGCACTTCTATCAACTATCAAATCTTTGATTACAGGAAAAGCCTTACTGCGCCAGGGCTCTACCACTATGGTATCGCCATCTTTAAAAGCACGCATATGCAACTGGCAAGTTGTATTATTAGTCCATGGACCATGTGCTCTTCCATCGATGTGCATGCTACAGGAACCGCAAATACCTTCCCGGCAATCATGATCAAAAGCAATGGGATCTTCACCCTTCACAATCAGCTGTTCGTTTAACACATCAAACATTTCCAGGAACGACATTTCGGAGGAAATGTCTTTAACCTGGTAGGTCTCCATTTTCCCTGCAGACTTGTTATTTTTTTGACGCCAGATCTTCAACGTCAGATTCATATTGTAGTGCTCCATTATTGGATGGTTATATAGTTAAATGGATATATTGTTAATTGGTTACATTGTTAATGGCTGTATTGCAGTATGGCTACTCTTTCAATTTATCGCCCGTATATTTTATAAGATAGTTAATAAGGAGAGGTAACTTACCCAGTTCTTTGTAAATAAAATTGTATTCCTCGTCCGTAATCAATTTCCTAAATTTTGCTTTTTCATTCCAATCCAAACATTCTTTTACAGAACCCCTACTATACCGGTAGAAATTTACTTTATCCTTTTTAAAATGTCTCCCAAAACCTTCAGCAATGTTTGCTGAAATTGAATCAACCGCATTCACAAACTGCGCTCCAACGGTTTTTTTGGCAAAATGATCCCACTTTAGAACCAGATCCCACACATTATTACTTAGATGAAAAGATATTTTGTATGCCTCAATATCATTCAGTTTTAAAAACTTTTTTTCCATTTCCATAATAATAATATTGAAAAGAAAAAAGGCTAAATAAACAATCTAACAATCCAGCAATATAACTACTTGTAGCTTCTCTGTGTTGGCTTTACCACTTCAAAGTTCAGTTCTTCTTTTACAAGTTCCCAGTTGCTCTCGCCCTTATATTCCCATGCAGACACGTAGCTATAGTTTTCATCATCCCTTTTTGCTTCTCCGTCCTCGGTTTGAGACTCTTCTCTAAAATGCCCGCCACAACTTTCTTCCCTTGCCAGTGCATCTTTACACATCAGTTCTCCCAGCTCAATAAAATCTGCTACCCTTCCTGCCTTATCCAACTCAAAGTTCATGCTGTTGGCATCGCCGGGTATGCGCACATCACTCCAGAATTCCTTTTCAATTGTTGGATTGTTTCGATAGCTTCCTTCAGGCCTTGTTCGTTGCGGGCCATACCACACTTGTCCCACATAATTTTGCCCAGGCGTTTGTGAAAGCTTTCCACCGTTTGTTTGCCTTTAATATTCATCAAAGTGTAAATGCGATCGTTCACCGCTTTCTCTGCTTCTACAAATGCAGCATGATTGGTAGAGATCGCAGTGGTGCGAATTTCATCTGCCAGGTAATTACCCAACGTGTAAGGAATTACAAAGTAACCGTCGGCTAAACCTTGCATGAGTGCTGAAGCCCCCAGGCGGTTGGCTCCATGATCGCTGAAGTTGGCTTCCCCGAGAGCATACAAACCTTTCACGGTTGTTTGAAGTTCGTAATCAACCCAAAGACCGCCCATGGTATAATGTACTGCAGGGTAAATACGCATCGGCAACTCGTACGGATTCTCGCCAGTAATTTTCTCGTACATGGCAAACAGGTTACCGTACTTTTCTTCTACTACTTTTTTACCCAACGCTATAATTTCACTTTCGGTAGCTGCAGTATTGTTTGTTTTACCAGCTTCAATTTTTCCGTAGCGTTTTATGGCGTCTGCAAAATCCAGGTACACAGCCATTTTGGTTGTACCTACACCGTAACCTAAATCACATCTTTCTTTTGCAGCCCGGGAGGCTACGTCCCTTGGAACCAGGTTGCCAAATGCAGGGTACCTTCTCTCCAGGTAATAATCTCTTTCTTCTTCTTTAATATCAGTTGCTTTTCTTGTGTCGTTTTGTTGTTTTGGCACCCAGATACGGCCATCGTTCCGCAAACTTTCGCTCATTAAAGTGAGCTTGCTTTGGTAGTCTCCACTCACCGGTATGCAGGTAGGATGAATCTGTGTAAAGCAGGGATTGCCAAAAAAGGCACCCTTTTTATGAGCTTTCCAGGCGGCGGTTACATTGCTGCCCATGGCATTGGTACTTAAATAA
>JANPJW010000394.1:0-2555 GCA_031425715.1 Chitinophagaceae bacterium
GCTTTGCTTTTGGTAATCGTAAAAAAAATCATTGTAGCTAACGCCGGCTTCCAGCGCAAAGCCATATTTTAGGTCAAGCCCGGCTTGTACAAAAATATTGGCCTGCCGGGATTGAATGTCTGCATTAAACTGCAGGGTATCCCGCTTGCCGGCAACGTTGCCATAAACACTCGTATAAAAAAAACCCTGCTGCAGTTCAGCTCCTGTGGTGCCCGTAAAATTACCCCGCTTGTATTGTAGTACGGTACGGCCACCAATTCCCTTCTCATACTTTTTTTCATAGTTGCGAATGGTGGGGTTTTTAAAATCTGTGTAAGATGCATAGACGCCGGTGGAGAGTTTCCAGTGGTCGTTTAATGTAAGCGAAGAAGATAAGCCTGCATAGACTGTCTTTAAGTAGATAGCAGCCTGCTGAGTAATGGCACTTTTAAACATGCCTGCTGCCGGCCTCGCCTGCCGGGGATTGGCGACAAGTTCTGTTGCCGTGAGGCCTCCAGGTGTTTGGTAAAAAAGATCGCTGTAAAAAATATTGGTACCCAGGGAATGTTTTGCGGTGAGGCGATAGTTGCCGGTATAGTGCGCCACATCCCTGCGCATGCGTGCGTGCTGCCGGTAACCGTCGGCCTGCTGATGGCTCAAAGAAAACGTAGAAGCATTGTGGCCACTTTGCTGGTAAGATATGCTGCCGGTGGCCAAACCATAACTTCCACCTGTGGCCTGCAACTCCAGCTGTTTACCTTTCTGGGAAGCGTTGCTCACGCTGCTTAACAATACCACACCCCCGGTGCCGCTACCGTACATACTACCAGAGGGACCCTTAATAATTTCCATGCTGCTGATACTGCTTACCGGAATTTGATTGAAGTAAGTGTTGCCGCTTGCGTCGGTAAAGGGTATGCCATTCCAGTAAACTTTTACGTTTCTAACGCCAAAGGTAGAACGCAATAAATTGCCCCTGATGCTGAGGCGGTAACTGCCCGGGCTGCGCTCATCCATCTTTACACCCGGCACCGTATTTACTGCAGCCACAAAAGAAGAAGTGCCAAATCGCTCCAGCGATTTTTTGCTGAGCACTGTGATGGCAGCCGCAGCGTTGGTTGCAGAACCGTTGCGTTCAAAAGCCTTCACAATGGTTTCTTCCAGGAGCTCATTGTTGCTTGGTAGCACGATGGTATCGGGCAGGGAACCATTTACTCTAATGGTTTTTGAGGTGAAATTAGTGTGACTGAAGGTGAGTAAAAAACTTTGGGAAGCATAATTAAAACTAAAAGTACCATCGTCGCTACTCAAAGCCACTGGTAAATTTTCGCCCGAGGTTATAGTTACCCCGGGAATGGCAAGGGCTTTTTCATCTACAACAACTGTCTTGAAAGTATATTGGGCCTCGGCACAAAAAGCGGAAAGTACAAGCAGTAAATACAATAAATATTTTTTCATAGCTGGCCGCAAAGTTCATAGATAGCAACGGGCTGGCAAAGAAAAAGGGATGCTAATGTGGGTGACTCCCGTATTTTTCTTTGAATAATTGCTGTGGGTTACTCAACTCTTTGAGACAATGGCCGCAAAGGCAATCGTCGTATTTATTTCTTATCAGATCGTACGCATCATCACTCAGTTTTACAGTACTACAGTGGCAACTGGCCACATGGCCCGGTTTACATTCAAAAGATTGCTTGCAGCGGGGGCAACTCTTTAAATCGTGCTTACTATTAGGTGACGACAACGTTAGCTCACAAAACCAAAATCCCGAAGATGTAGTGGTTACAATCGTACCATCACTGGCAGCTGTGTTTATTTCGAGGGCCTTGTAAGTAACCTGGCCGGCACTTATCGGGAGAGGCTTTTTAAAAATGGGGCCATCAAAACAAAAACTATGGTATTCGCCATTTTCGCCACAAGGATCTACGTTTGGCGGAAGTTCATTTAAAAAACTGTCGTCTATTCTTCTACCTACCCATGCTCTGCCAAGATATGCGTCATAAACGCAACAGGTAATACTGCGAAATTTTTTTGCTATAAAATCTTTCAACAAAACAAGCGTATCCTTTTTCCAAAGAGGAAATACTGTTTGCATACCGATGGCTTGCATACTGTTTTCCCTGTAAAGGCGTAGGTCTTCTAAAAAAATATCTCCAAAGATAATATGCGCCATTCCTTCAGCCTGCAAAGGAGTCAATGCTTTTGCCATGGCACTTTCATATGCTTCGTTGCTGCTTGCGTACACATAAACCTTTATCAATGGAATACCAATTTGCACAGCTTGTTGTTCTATCAACGCTTCGAGTACATTATGCATACTCAGCCTTTTGTGCTCCCCATTAAAGCTGCTGAGCAGGTATTTTACGTCGTACACGCCTTCGCACAGCACTTTATGCAAGGCATACGCACAATCTTTGCCGCCACTCCAACTTATGATAGCAGGTATTTTTGTTGCCATTGGCTATTGTATTTAGTAAATAAACCGGCTGCAGTAACACTACTTCTATCCGTGGCTCCATGATGCCTTACTTGCTAATGTACAAGTGAGTGACTCCGCAAGTTTGACGGGGGAGCCA
>JANPJW010000395.1:0-3366 GCA_031425715.1 Chitinophagaceae bacterium
GCAATCCTGCTTCCAAAATAACTCCCAAAAATAAATGCGGCAGAAATTATAGCGATCACTTTAAAATCGATATAGCCCTGCTTATAATATTGCATGGCCCCGAGAATGCCTATGGGGAGCAGGAGAATACCCAGCGAAGTGCCTTGTGCCATTTTTTGTGAGAATCCTAGAAAAAAAACAAGGCAGGGAACAATGATGATGCCACCGCCTACGCCCACCATGCCACTTAGCATCCCTGCTAGCAGGCCTACCAGCAGCAGTAGCAAAATCATCTGTGTATCCATCTTCCTGTTATTTATTGGCATTCTGATCGGGAAAACGTTTGTTATATCTTTCAATTGAATCGTTGATGATGCGATACGCCGTAGCCTTATCCTGGAATTCATCAATCAACACTTTTTTGTCTTCCAAAACTTTGTACTGTTCAAAATAATTTTTTAGCACTGCAAAAAAGTGATTGGGAAGCTCGTTGATGTCTGCAGTGTGGTTTACTGATGGATCTTTGCTGGCTACCGCAATAATTTTGTCATCTTTTTCGCCATTGTCTATCATTTGCATATTGCCAATAACAGTGGCTTCTACCAGGCACAGGGGTTGAATGCTTTCGCTGCAAATTACCAAGATGTCTAATGGGTCATTATCCTCGCCTAAAGTTTTGGGGATAAAGCCATAGTTTACCGGGTAATGAAATGAGGAATAAATAACACGGTCTAATTTTAAAAGACCAGTTACTTTATCTATTTCATATTTTGCCCGGCTGCCTTGCGAAATTTCAATAAGGGCATTAACATGTGCGGGGGCATTGGTTCCGTAATGGGCTCCGTGCCAGGGGTGAAGTACGTACATAATTTTCTTTTTAATATTGAATAAGTTTAAAGCCAAACCAGGTAGCTAAGATACCGCCGACAACACTTGTCATGACGTAAAGAAATGCAAGATTATATTTACCTGTCGCTATCAAGCTAAGGTTTTCTCCACTGAAGCCTGAGAAAGTGGTGAACCCACCACAGATACCTGTTGCCAAAAAAAGCCCGAGACCCGCAGGCAACGACTCGCTTCTCAAACTCATGCCCAATATGATGCCTAATAAAAAACTGCCAGCCAGATTTACGACAAGCGTTGCGTAAGGAAAATCCTCAAGGGGAAACAACATGGATATTCCGTACCTCATCATTGCACCAATGCCACCACCGGCAGCTACCAATAAAAAATTTTTAATCAGCATATTATTCTATGGGTAAATTACCTGAGAAAGTATATTTAAAATCTACCGTCCATTGTTTATTAATTCTAACCAACTTTATTTCCATAGGTTTGTTCATGTAACTGTTGCTGTAATTAATAAGCGTGGTGCTATCATCTACATCCAGGTATTTGTTTATTTCATACGACGCATCTCTGTAACCCCGTTTTTTTTCTGCAGGCCAATTCTTATAGGATGCTTTGTAGGAGTTGAATAGTTGCACATTCTGAGTGTCTCGCAGCAGAAGATCAGACGCCCGATCGAAATCGCCATTTAAACTTGCCCTGATGAACTCTCTCCCGGTGTCCAGGGAGGTCTCCGGATTTTTTTCGCTTTTCTGCCAGCAACTAGTTACAATGCTCGCCGTTAAAAATAAAAGAAGGATATTTTTCATAACAATTTTAATATTACAATTCTAAAGTTAAACATCTTTCGGGGTGCAGAAAAAAAAGCATCCCAGGGGATGCTTTCAAAATATTTTCTTTGAATCTCACTGCTTCAGTCCTTCTAAAATTTTTATGGCAGAATCAATATCCTTGCCTCCTTTCTTCATTTCTTTTTGAAGAGAGTCGAGGTTGATTCCTTTTAACTGCTCCATCACATTGCCAAGACTATCAGATAAATTAATCCCCTTTTCCTGCATCTTTTCTACACCCATTCTCATGACAGACCCAATGTTGAACGAAACCTTCCAGGCTCCATCTTCTTTTTGAAGCGGGAAATTGACGGTTTCTCCGGAGGTCTTTTCTTTTACGGCTACGGTAGCGTTGTTGCCATCTATTTTTGCTTCTCCTATTTCAATCTTATTCTTGTCATATTTTCCGCTCTCTTTCAAGTCTATCGTCATCTGTTTCTCCCACATATTCAGAAAATCCTTGCTATCTGTTGTGGCAAGTTTACGTGCTGTAGCCATATCCTTCTTTTCCATGGCATCAAAAAAAGAAGTCAGGGTTTGTTTAGGATCGCCGGCAGCCTGATTGTTACACCCTATCATAGCCACTCCCGCTACAACAAGCAGAACGGTCATCATTTTTCTGATCATAATAACATGTTTTTGTACCGTCAAATGTAATCAGATTTTTCAAGGAAATTCTTCTTGTTTCTGCGGGCGCATAAGATTTCTAGAATTAGCGTTGCAAAAAAAATGAGACAGTTCAAGGCTGTCTCATGACGATGTAAGTGTGTTCTTCTACCTTTTAAAGGGCTCATTGGTTTTATCCAGGTCATCCTTATTATAGGCCTTTATAATAGCTTTTACCAGGCGATGCCTTACCACATCCTCTTCATCTAATTCTATGTGTGATATACCATCAATGTTTTTCAAAAGGCGTGTTGCTTTAAAAAGTCCGCTTTGTTGATTTTTAGGTAAATCAATTTGTGTAGGGTCGCCCGTTATAATCGCTTTGGCATTGGGTCCTATACGTGTAAGGAACATTTTTATCTGCAGGTCGTTCGTGTTTTGTGCTTCATCCAAAATGATAAAGGCATTGTCCAGGGTACGACCACGCATATAAGCAAGCGGCGCAATTTCAATGGTGCGGGTGCTCATGTAATAGCCCAGTTTGTCTGCAGGAATCATATCATCCAACGCATCATACAATGGCCTGAGGTACGGATCAATTTTTTCCTTTAAATCGCCCGGTAAAAAGCCGAGGCTTTCCCCCGCTTCTACTGCCGGTCTTGTTAAAATAATTTTTTTGACCAGTTTGTTTTTAAGTGCTCTTACTGCCAGCGCCACAGCCGTATAGGTTTTACCGGTACCGGCAGGTCCTATGGCAAATACGATATCATTTTTATCGCAAGCCTGCACCATTGCTTTTTGATTGGCCGTACGAGCCCGTATGGTTTTGCCGTTAGGGCCAAAAACCAAGACATCATTAGGGTTACGGTCAAGGAAGTTGTCAACCGCCTTTTCATCATCGCCACCCAGAATTTGTTCAAAATAATTTTCGCTCATGTGTCCGTTTCTTTGCAGGTACTGAACAAGGAGATCAATCTTTTCTTTTGCTTCTTCAATCTGTTCCGGGGCTCCACTTAATTTTATCTGTGTGCCACGGCTTAAAATTTTTAACAGGGGAAATTTCTTTTTAAGGATGTTTAGTTTGCCGTTGTTTACTCCAAAA
>JANPJW010000396.1:0-7858 GCA_031425715.1 Chitinophagaceae bacterium
GCAGGGTTGAGCGTAGCCAAAGCACTCTGGCCTGTAGAACCCGAGCCACCACCCAAAACATTTTGCTGAAGACTATTTGTTTGCCCAACCAGCGGAACGCCATCTACTACATAAAGAGGTTCGTTGCCATTTACAGAGGTAATGCCACGAACCCTTACAGACACGCCGCCACCAGGTTGCCCGCCATTGTTAGAAACGGATACCCCGGCTACTTTTCCCTGCAGTGCCTGGTCTACCCCGGCAACCGGTAAGCCTTTGATATCTTTTTCGCTCACAGAGGAAATTGCAGAACTGATGTCTGCCCTTCGTTTGGTGCCGTACCCAATTACTACTACTTCGCTCAACCTGGAGTCTGCACCCGTTAAAGTTATATCCAGGGTAGACTTACCATCTACAGATACATTTACGGGTTGCATACCTACATAAGTTATGATGAGTGTGGCAGTAGCAGCGGGCACATTGATGATATAACTGCCGTTGGCATCAGAAACGGCGTTGCTCATTTTTGATCCTTTTACCGTAACGGTTGCTCCCTGCAAAGGGTTCCCACTGGCATCAGAAATTTTGCCTGAAATTAATTTGTTATTGTTGTTTTGGGCCTGAAGGAAAAATCCAATGCCACAAGACATAATTAATACTAAAAAAGATTTGAAAAATTTTGGCATAGCAGATCGTTTAAGTGTTTCGTAAAAATAGAACTAATAATACATCCTTAAATAGTACTATCTTATCATTTAATAATACTTTTTTGGGATAGAAAAAATGGGTGTAACCCTCAAGACAAGCAACCATGGTACTCTCAAAAGAATCATCAATTAATTCTCCCTACTAATTATTAATACTATTTTTACATTTTTCAGGTATTATCTAAACCTGCCAGCAGCAAAAGCCTGGCAAAAATGCCAAAACCAATTGCATGAAAAAAAACATTCTGCGGGAGATTACTCCCCTGACACAGGGAGATTGCTTCACCCTTTTTTCCCGGATAAAATCAGATTTTGATTTTCCGCTACACTATCATGAAGAATTTGAATTGAATTTTATCAGCAATGCTAAGGGCGCTAAAAGAGTGGTGGGCGATCACCTGGAAGAGATAGAAGAATTAGAACTCGTGCTGGTAGGTAGTAACCTGCAGCATGCATGGTTCACACATAAATGTAAAAGCAAAGAGATCATGGAAATCACCATCCAGTTTCACAAAGATCTTTTCGATGAAAAATTTTTACAGCGAAACCAACTGAACTTTATCAAAAGCATGTTGGAAAAATCTTCCCGTGGAATTTTATTTAGCAAAGAGACCACGCTGCAACTGGCACCCCGCATCAGCGCCCTCAATCAATTGCAAGGCTTTGATTCTATGCTGGAGCTCATGTCTATTTTGCATGACCTTTCTACTTCCCGCAACTTTCGGTTGCTCTCCGATGCCAGCTTCAATGCCAGCAACAACGAGTCTTCCAACTACCATAGCCGGCGCATTGAAAAAACGTTGGAGTACATGAACAAGAATTTCGATAAACAGATTTCTCTTTCCGAAGTGGCCAAA
Source organism: Chitinophagaceae bacterium (assembly GCA_031425715.1). Lineage (GTDB taxonomy): Bacteria > Bacteroidota > Bacteroidia > Chitinophagales > Chitinophagaceae > Ferruginibacter. Next base: position 1,544 of record JANPJW010000396.1, read on the forward strand.
ATTGCTAACATGAGCGATGTTTCTTTTAGCAGGTTTTTTAAGCAGCGCACCGGAAATACTTTTGTAGACAGTCAGACACAGATACGCCTCGGCCACGCTTCCCGGCTGATGATTGAAACCACACAGTCGGTAGCAGAAATTGCGTATAAATGCGGTTTCAACAATATCTCTAATTTCAACAGGATTTTTAAAAAGAAAAAAGGTTGTACGCCGAAGGAATTTCGGGAGAGTTTTTCGGGCACGAGGATTTTTATTTAGAAGAAGGGATCGCCACCAATAGACGAATTGATACTAATCAATATTTTGCCGGCGGAAAGTCAGCTACTATGGAAGCGGCTAAGCCATTTACCATTTTTTTATTTTCCTGAGGTAAGCAGTTAACTCACCCGCAATTTGCTCGTGCTCTGCAATGCTGGGATGACTGTCGCAGCCGCCAACAGATTGCCTGGTAAATATCAAACTGAACACATTTTTATCGCTTTTGGCTATAAAATAATCCCGCACAGCAGCCAGGTAATTTTTTTGTGCTGCCAGCAATTTGGCATCTGCCATGGGACTACTTAACAATACGATTGTAGTATTCGGATAATGGCCCCGGAGTTTTTCAACAAAATTTACATAAGCACTACAGAACTTAGCAGAGTCCTGCACCCCATCATTTTGACCCAGGCACACCGTAACTACATCTGGCTGGTACTGCTTAAAATTCCAAAGCAGTTTGTTATCTCTTAAACTTACTTTATCGTACACCTGTGGCATCACAATATCCATATCGCAACAACTATGAATCAGTCCGATACCGGATGCAGAGGTAAGGTGGTATTGTGCATTTAAGGCTCTGCCTGTAATGGCGGCATAACTCATGAAGCCGTTTGTTTGATCATACCAATCGGCTTTGTGGCATCCAATGGCAATCGTATCGTTACCCATTCCGCTGGTGATAGAATCTCCAAAGCTTTCTATCTTTTTCGAGGGAGCTTTTGGAGCAGGCAACAGTTTGTGGCACACTACTCCATCAAATTGCAGGAAACCTATGCCCGCCTCTGTACTTTTTACAATGGTAACCTGGTGAACGGTATTTTTTAATCCTGCCGCCACCCAAATGGTATCCGAAGTTGTACTGAGTTTTACCCGGCTTTGTTTGCCATCAACAATGATGTTGATATAATTATAATTTTTGCCGTAAAGATGTTCGTCGGTGAGCAGCACGCCACACTTGCTTCCCTTGAAAGTAAAACTGAGCTGGGCTGCAGAAGCCCACATTTTTGGATGTTCCTTTTCGCTAAAATCAACACGACCCATGTACCGCAGGTTTACATGATCGGCTTTGAAAAAATTGATTTTTTCCTTTGCAGAAATACAGAATGTAGTGCCGAGAAGCAGGCAAAGTAGCAGAAGAAATTTAATTTGCATGATAGAAAAGGATGGAGGTGTTTTTTAAAGATAAAGTCCCGTACTTAGTTACTTAAACAAAAGTACTGGTTGACGAAAACCTTTATTGATGCTAATTTATCATTCCATGATACTGTAACGGCCGGTTTTGAGCAGTTGTAGTATAACCGCCATGGCGACCCTGCAAGTTTGTGAAGAAACTTATGCCAACTGTTTACCTCAATGCTGCACTAAAATCTTCTATCAAATCTTCTACATTTTCTATCCCGATAGAAATGCGCAGCAGGTTCTCAGGGCTAACCGGATGACTGCCTTCTGCCGATCGGCGATGCTCAACCAGGCTCTCCACACCACCAAGGCTGGTAGCATGTTTAAAAACTTTTAATCTGCCTGCAACAGCTAAAGTGTCTTTCAGGCCACCTCTAACCAATACAGAGATAATGCTACCAAAACCGTTTGTCATTTGCTGTTTGGCTACCTCGTGGTTGGGATGCGATGCAAGGCCGGGATAAAAAACTTTTTCAATGTTGGGATGAGCTTCCAAATATCCAGCAATTGCAACAGCGCTTTGGCATTGTGCAGCAAGGCGCATTGGGAAAGTTGCGAGGCTCCTGTTTAGCAACCAACAATCAAACGGTGATGGCACTGCCCCTGCAGTAGCCTGGTATTCTCTTATGTTGCTGGCTGTTTCGTTGCTGTGGTTGGTACAAACCACACCGCCTAAAATATCTGAGTGACCACTAAAGAATTTGGTGGACGAATGCATCACATAATCAACCCCTAGCTGCAATGGCTTTTGCAAAATAGGTGTTGCAAAAGTATTATCGCAAGCAGTACTGATGTGGTGTTTTGCAGCAAGTGCCACAATCGCTTTTATATCTGCAATTTTTAATTGTGGGTTGGAAGGAGTTTCCATCCAAATCAACTTTGTGTTTGGCTTAATCAGCTTTTCGATGTTTTCCACCACAGTCATATCGGTCTCACTAAAACTTACTTGCCAACGCCTGAAAAATTTTTGCATTAAATAGCGGGTGCCATGGTAGCAGTCATCGGGAATAATGATGTGAGCACCTGGTTCGAGTATATTTTCAAACAAAGCATTTACCGCCGCCAGGCCAGATGAGAATGCAATAGCAGTGGCAGCTCCTTCCAAAGCAGCAATCTTATTTTCAACGGTCAACCTGTTGGGATTGCTGATGCGGGAGTAAACATGGTCATTCAGCGTACCATCTGCTCTCCTTTCAAAAGTGGTAGAAAGGTGAATGGGTTGAATTACGTCACTACCCGACGTTGAATGATTATCTGCGCCATGCACTGCGATGGTTTCTATATGCTTTTTTTTATCTGCCATAATTGTTGCTTTAAAGCTGCTAAGCCTCCGCAAATGTAGCATTGAAGTACTTAACAAAAAACTTGGGTGGGTATGGAAGGTTTTGCATTGTTTTACGGTTTCCTGTGGAGCTAAAAAAAGGTTCCCTTACACATGATCGAAAGCTTTCTTTAGTGAGCGCTCTGATCAGAGCCAAGTTCTGATGCTCAGTAAGGCAAACTGGGCAAACCTATTTTTCAGCAATGGAGTAATTTCCAGAAGTTTGAAAACAACCCTTGTTGCGTAAACCAAAACAATACTCGTTTTGAACACAAATAACTTTAGTATGGATACAGCGCACGTTTACATCCCTGCAACCTTTGCACTTCACCATTAAATAAAAAAGATGAAGTACAAGATTTTAGGAAATACAGGTTTGAAAGTGTCAGTAATTTGTTTAGGCACCATGAATTATGGCGGCAAGGGTTTCTTTGGATATATGGGCAATCTTAACCAGGCTGAAGTGGATGAACAAATAAAAACGGTAACAGAAGCGGGTGTAAATTTTATAGATACTGCGAATATTTATTCAGAGGGACTCTCGGAAACAATGATAGGGCAAGCCATCAAAACTCTTTCTATCAACCGGGATGATCTGATATTGGCCACGAAAGTGCGGGGTACCATGGGGAAAACTCAAAATGACCTTGGCCTTTCAAAAAAGCACATTATTCAACAAGTAGAAGGCAGTTTAAAAAGACTTGGAACCGACTATATTGACCTGTATCAAATTCATACAGCAGACCCATTGACACCTATTGAAGACACAATCAGAACATTGGACGATTTGGTAAGAGCTGGTAAAATCAGGTACTTCGGCGCAAGCAATCTTGCAGCCTGGCAATTGATGAAAGGTTTAGCCTATTCGCAATACAACCACCTGGACAGGTTTGCCTCCCTGCAAGCAAACTATTCGCTGGATGTTAGAGATGCGGAAAGAGAACTTGTACCACTGCTGCTTGACCAGAAGGTAGGCATGATGATCTGGAGCCCGTTAAGCGGTGGTTTACTCACAGGTAAATACAAACGTAATGGCAGTAAAGAAGAAGGGAGATTAAATAGCTTTCCATTCCCACCGTTTCACGAAGAAAGGGCATACGATGTTTTAGATGTACTTACACCGATGGCGGAACAAAAAAATGTTTCCGTTTCTCAACTGGCCTTGGCCTGGCTATTACATCAACCTGTTGTGAGCAGCATTATTATTGGTGCTACCAAACTTCACCAGCTTCAGGATAATATAAAGTCTATTGATGTTATATTTACCAAACATGAATTAGAACAGTTAAACGAAGTAAGTAAACTTCCGCTTGAGTATCCGGCAAACGTATTGGAAATAATGACAATGGACAGAGGTTCCGGAGTTGATTTTTTAAATGTTTAAATTTATGAACTGAATGCGGGCAGTATACAGTTGCCTGTATCATTTTAATTATGAAAAACACAGAAGCACCTATCCATAAAATAAAATCAGTAACAGACCTACACAGCTTTATGGGTTTACCAGGTCCTTTGAACCCGCTCATTACAATTATTGACCATGCGCTCACAAATAATATTAATCAAACAGGAAGAGAGAAGTTAAGTTTAGAGCTTTACAATGTTTCCATAAAACGAAGTTTTAAAGGACAATTTAAATACGGCAGAAAATTATACGATTTTGATGATGGTACTATGTCTTTCATTGCACCAAATCAAATAATTGGTATTGACGGTGATGACGATAGAAATAAAGATGGTTGGTCTCTATTGTTTCACCCGGATCTAATCCGACAATATCCATTGGGCAAAGCCATTAAAAATTATGGCTATTTTTCCTACAGTGTAAACGAGGCACTGCATCTTTCAAACGAAGAGGAAAAGACAATTGAAACCATTCTCTATAATATTCAAAAAGAAATCAATTCACGAATAGATAATTTTAGCCAGGATGTTATGGTATCCAATCTCGAACTGCTTTTGAGTTACTGCAACCGTTTTTACAACCGGCAGTTCATCACAAGAAAGATGGCAACGAATGATCTACTAACCAACTTTGATAAGTTGCTGGATGACTATTTCTCTGATGATGAAGATTTAGCATTTCCAACAGTTGAAAAATTAGCAACCCAACTAAATATTTCATCTTCCTATTTAAGCGATATGCTACGCAGCTTAACCGGACAAAACACACAGCAACACATTCACAACAAGCTAATAGAAAAAGCAAAAGAAATTTTAAGTACCACAAAATTGAGCGTAAGTGAAGTCGCTTATCAGTTAGGTTTTGAGTATTCTCAATCCTTCAGCAAATTATTTAAAAATAAAACCGGTTTTACACCTTTAGAATATAGGCTAAGCTTCCACTAAAGATTTACTGAAGTTGCGAAAAATGAGCAACTGAATAACCAAAGCACAAGCCGCCTTAGTGGTATCGTTCCTGATAAGTCAAGTGAAACTAGTTGGATAATACAGACCCTGTGTAACTACCGGTAAGTGGCGCATTTGCTGCAACCTTGTATTTAGGTTCGGTTTCAAGTGGTTGTCTTCTGCAACACATCGCCTTTTTTTTCAGTGTATGCTACTGTTGATTATTTCAGGATATTCTATAACTTACAAATCCTTCGTTTCTTGTAAAATAAAAATATGTAAATGAAAAAAACAGCTGCATCCAACCCCGCATCCGCATCGTCCCGCCGCCAATTTATTAAAAATAGTGTAGCCGTTGCCGTGGGACTGTACATTTTGCCCCGGCATGTGTTGGGCGGAAAAGGTTTCATAGCACCGAGTGACCGGCTGATGGTAGCAGGCATCGGTGTAGGCGGCAAGGGAGAAAGCGATCTGAATATGTTTTTTAAAAGCGGCCGGGCCGATGTTGCATTTTTATGCGATGTAGATGAGCGCCAGGCTGCCAACAGCAGGAAACGTTTTCCCAAAGCAAAATTTTACAAAGATTACCGGGAAATGCTGGAGAAGGAAGGAAAAAATATAGATGCGGTGAGTGTGAGCACGCCCGACCACAACCATGCGGTGCAGGCCATAGCTGCTATGCAAATGGGCAAGCATGTGTATGTACAAAAGCCCCTTACGCATGATATTTACGAAGCAAGAATGCTTACACAAGCTGCAGAAAACTACAAGGTTGTTACACAGATGGGAAACCAGGGTGCCAGCGGCGACGGAGTGCGTCAATTAATGGAATGGTATAATGCCGGACTCATTGGAGAGGCCGAAGATGTTTATATCTGGACCGACAGGCCTGTGTGGCCACAGGGTATTGCCTGGCCGGAAAAAACCGGCGTGGTACCTGGCGAACTTGATTGGGATTTATGGCTGGGAACCGCTCCCTACAAACCCTATGTAGATGGCATCGCTCCGTTTAATTGGCGGGGCTGGTGGGATTATGGTACCGGCGCTTTAGGCGATATGGGTTGCCATTTGGTAGAAGCTCCTTTTAAAGTGTTGGGACTTGGTTACCCAACGGCAGCTACTTGCAGCGTGAGCAGCTTTTATACCGGGCCGTTTGTACGTGGGTATTTTCCTGATAGTCCGCCGGCGGCTTCGCATGTAACCTT
>JANPJW010000397.1:0-6075 GCA_031425715.1 Chitinophagaceae bacterium
TTTCCTTTGGTAAAATGCTGCTGCACTTTTTGCTTTCTTACAACAATATCAACAGTATTTATGGTGCCTCCGCCTCGGTGGTATTGCTGTTGTTGTTTTTGTTTTATTCTGCCATGATGCTTTATTATGGCGCTGCTTTTACCAAGACCTGGGCTGTATACAAGGGAAGGGACCTGGAGGATCGCAAAAAGCCTTTGATGGAAAAAGACAGAGAAGCTCCTCTTGAGCGAAACAACATAGGAAGCAACAAATAATTTTCTGCTCAGGCAGAGACCTACACATACAACTTTTGCCGGTGCTCGCTGTAAAATATTGTTCGTTTCGATTTTTTTAAAACTTCCATGGTTACTTCACTACCATCGGCAGCATACTCCTGCTGGTAAACATGAAAGCCTTCATTCACGCCGGTTTTTTCCAATTGCTGGTAAAAAATATAGGCATACTTCACCACCTCCTTTATGAGCCGGCTGAGTGCAGCAGCAGGTATTTTTTCTACAACACTTTTGGGATGCACGGCCGCCCGGTACAGCGCCTCATTGCGGATTTTGTTGCCCACGCCCGCAAAAATATCCTGGTCCATCAACACATCATCAATTGTTTTACCCGTTTTGTTTTTGACGAGAGATTTCACATAGGCCGCATCAAACTTTTTGCTAAGAATATCTGTCCGCCAATCAAACAAATCCTCAAGCTTGCCCTCTAGCTGTTGCGCTTTCACCACATAGCCGTTCACTTCTCCTTTTGCAAAATGCAGGTAAAAAGATGCATTTACTTTTTTGCTTTCATTGATCATCACTTCTCCAAAAAGGCCGAGGTGAACTTTTACAATCCCGTTGTTAAAAACCAACAAAAGATGTTTGCCATGGGTGAGGATATCTAACAGCTTTTTCTTGTGGAGCCAGGCCGTTGGCATTTTACCGTAGCCGCCGGCCTCTTGCACGATCTTACCTTTAAAAGGCATCAACTTATTTTTTAAATGCAACAACGAGGGACCTTCGGGCATAACATTTGTTTTAAAGTGCTGTGAACGATTTTGCTGAAACGGACTGAATTGCTTTTACAAATTACCCGCCAGCATTTTCAACGTCAGTCATTATTCAAATTATAATCTTTGCATTATGTGGACACCCTTAACCAATTGCAGCCAACAGCTGAGATTGCATTCTAAAATAAGAGAAAGAGCCGGCGAGTATACTATCATCTACGATGTGGTTACCATAGAATTTGACCAATATAAATTAGCCATCATCAGTAAAGATGATGTGCCGGTAACGGACAGTCAGTTCAACGTTTTAAACTGCGAACAGCTACTGCACTACCATTTTGAAGTAGATGATGTGCCGCCTAAACAATAACCTGGTTACAATTTTACAACCCTCGTAGCCTTAAAACTGCCATTGGGTTGAATAAATATCAGTTCGGAGATTTCACCCTTATCATTCCCTTTGAACTCAACACTGTACCCGTTTAATGCCACGAGTTTGAATTTGTTTTTATCGGTGGGCATGAGCTCATATTCGGGTTGATTGGGCACGAAAACATACAACGTGTTTTCTCCTTTGATGTAAACTTTTACTATAACCCCGCCGAGCGTATACTCCCCCACATATTTTTGTAAACTGTCTTTAGACATTGGCTTAGCCTTTTCTGTTTTTGTGAAAACGATCGGCTTACTTCCCTCAAGTGGCATAGAAGCTGTGCTGATGTCTCCCTTTTCATCCATATAAAACATGAGCTTCAAACCTGTGAGATTGCTCGTATCGTTGATAGTAACATCCTCTTTGTCCCATAAATTAAATACATCGTAGTGGTAATGCCTGAGGTATAACTTTTGATTTGGCAGCAGCATCTGCAACGAATCATGGTGGATGGCTATTTCGAAACTTTCTTTACCTGCCGACGTATAAATTCCTGTATAATCTTTTGGAGAATGCGTAGTGCGGGTATCCAGTTTTCTATCGGACACAATGCTGTTCATGGCTTCTTTTTGTTTTGCTCTTCCGGCTGTATCTTCCTTATATGCGCTGGTATGCCAGTCTGTGTAGGAGAGCCCAAGCATCCGGTCTGCAATAAGATTTCTCACAATGCCGGGCACCCTGGACCCATCCTGGTTGGCCAGTACCACAATGCCAATACTGTCACTGGGAAAGAAACTTGTGCTGGCGCTGAACCCGTCAATATTTCCGCCATGCTCTACCCGGTAATGACCACGGTAGCTGGCCAACATCCAACCAAAACCGTAATTAGCCATGTACACATCTGGTCTTTGCGCCGATGGAAGAGATGCAGACACTACCATTTGCGAACTCATGGCTTCTGCTACAAAGGAAGGGGGTAGTATTTCTTTGCCCTGGTATTTCCCTCCGTTTATCCAAACCATCAACCATTTTGCCATATCATTTACACTGCTGTTAATACTTCCTGCCGGTGCCATGCCGCTGATGTCGTAGTAAGCTGAGTTGTAAATTATACTATCGTGTCTCAACTTATACCCTTTGGCAAGGTCGCTGGCTTTCATCCATTCAAGCAGGCCTGCATTGCTGTTGGTCATACCGAGTGGCGCAAATATTTTTTCCCGGATATTATCTTCCCATGTTATTCCTGTTATTTTTTCGGCAACTATTCCCTGCAGCAAAAACATAAAATTATTGTATTGCCATTTGCGTCTGAGCGGTTCAGAAGGTTCCATGTATTGAATGCGCTTCATCAAACTATCCCGGGACGCAGAAGGAAAAAAATACCAGGAATAATCGTAACGGCTTACCCCGGTTCTATGGCTCATCATATCTCTGAGGGTAATGTTGTTGTTCATGTCGTTATTGTAAAAATTCAAATCAGGGAGGTAAGTTCTAACCGGTTTATCCAAATCTACTTTCCCGTCCTTCAGCATCAATCCTAACAGCGCAGATGTAAATGCCTTGGTACAGGAGCCAATGGCAAATTGCGTGTTGGGGGTTACAGGCAATTTGGCTTCCCAGTCTTTGTAACCAAAACCCCTGGCGTACACTATTTTGTTCTTCTCAACTACTGCTACAGCAAAGCCAGCGGCTTTCCAGTCTTTCAAAATCCGGGCAATCGCTGTGTCCATGCCGGCAAAACGATCTTTTGTTTTAGCTCCTTTCTGAGCAAAACTGTTGAGGATCAACAGGCAGAGTAGAATGGTGAAAATGTGTTTCATATATAATTTTATTTGCTGGAGTTAAATTCCAATAAGGTATTGCTGATAATAAATTTAAGAAAGCAGCGAAATGATCTGTAAGGATTCTTGCCTCTCAAAAAATTTTGAACAAGTTGCTTTATTTTTTTCTTTTATCCAAATGGCTTCGGCAATGGTTTGTGGGGAACAGGCAGGTAAAACCATCCACATAATTAAATTTAAATATCTTCTGGGTAAGTTCTTCCCCTTCATTTTAAACTTTGTGCATACCGCACTTTGCTCTAAACCCAGAAATTGTATTACAGATATTTTGGACAAAATTTTGTTATGGCTATACCATCAAATCATCTTCCGTGAATATCATGGATGACTTTTTTAACCATAAAAAAAATAACATGAAAAGAATTTTTGTTTTGGCAATTGTAGCTGCTTCTTTTGCAGCCTGCAACGATCAAAAAACTACTGAAACTACCACAGTAAACAGCGACACAGCTATGATGGCACCCATGGATGACAACAGCATGACTACCCAAACCTATGTAGCAGGTGAGGGCGATGTGATGTACAAAGATGGAAAGGTAATGGTGTGGAGAAACAACGCTTACGTAGTGGCTGATAATGACGTAACGCTTGACGACAACGTGGTAGTAAAAAGAAATGGCGACGTAGTTCGTAACGGAAAAACTGTTAGACTGGAAGAAGGCGAGGCTGTGACCAAAACCGGCAGATGGTTCAATAAGGCCGGAGAGGCTATAGAAGATGCCTGGGATGCCACTAAAAAAGGTGTAAACAAAGCCGGGGATGCTATTAAGAAAGGCGCTAATAAAGTAGGCGAAGAAGTAAAAGACGCTGTTAACTAAAACCATCCATTCGTACAATTTTTGAAAGGGCCCTTTTTTAAGGGCTCTTTTGTTTATAAAGCCTTCCTGAGACGGCATCTATAAAATCTTTCCGAATAACTGCTTTGGGCGAATTACGAAAAGTGAAATTCTTAGCCATTAATGTTTTAATGATGGGATATGCAATCATTCGGGCAGGTGCCGCTATTGTTACAACTGAAATGGCCATGGCCATGCGCAAGAATATCCATCTTCAACAGGCTTACCCCAACTACGGCAGGAAAGTACATGATGAAAAAGCACGCTTCTGTAAATTATATGTAGAAACCTCTGGGCGCTGTCACGCCGGTGACAGGAGCGCAAACGAACAGGAAAATTTGTAAGTGAAGCGTATTAAGAAATTGCCATGATGCGTTCAATCTCTGACACCACCGTGTTGCAGGTAAACGGTTTCATGATACAACCATCAGCGCCGGAGTGGGCCGCAAGTTGAAACGCATCTGCTTTGCCTGAAAGCATAATAATGGGTATGTTGGATGTTTCAGCATTTCCTTTTAATTCACGGCACAAATCGTTGCCTTGTTTACCAGGCATTTGAATATCAAGGAAAATCACTGCAGGCGCTTTTGATTTTAAAAGGTTCCAGAAAGACTTTTCCTCTGTTGCAATATCTACTTCATATCCTTTTGACCCCATTCCAAACTTAAAAATTTCTAACAGGTCTTTTTCGTCGTCGAGCGCAATGAGGTAGGGGAGTTTGTTTGCAGGGGTATTTTTCATTAAAGCGAATATTGGGTGCACACTGAATAGAACAAGAATGCTGCCACTAAAAGCTTGGGTATTTAAGGGAAGCGCATGGTTGATTAAAGGGTAGAATTTCCCCATTCCACTGCCGTGAACGGTCTCCGAATTACAACGTTGGGCTGAAATATACCCCTGCTAACAGGAGGATAACAAACAATCTCTATTAAAATTCTGTCTGCAAAGAAGTTTAAAAAATAAATACATGCAAATTGTTTTTGATGTCTTTGTATATCGCTTGCAGCTATCCAGTTGCACTAAAAGAACCTGCTCCCAGAAAAATGTAGTGTAATATCCAGTTTGTGTGTAGTGCCTTGATGTTATTTTACCGAGCCAGACTTGTGAATTTTCTGGGCTATGCACGGAAACATTTCCGGTGCAAAAAAATACTGCAACATAGCTGTTATCTTTCCGTTGAAGAAGTGGTTCAGACACATCCAAACAAAACATCCAAACAATATCTTATGCGAAAGCAATATGCCAGACGTTTATGCATGGCAACGTTTACGCTTTTAATTTCACTTTGTTCCCGGGCACAACCGGCGGCACAATTTACTGCCAACACGGTATCGGGGTGTACGCCTTTGCTGGTGTCCTTCTGGGACCAATCTACGGGCAATCCCACGTATTGGAAATGGGACCTTGGCAACAGCACTATTTCTTTTTTACAAAATCCGGTTGTAACCTACTTTAACCCCGGCAACTATACCGTAAAACTAATTGTACAAAATGCTTCCGGCTCCGACTCAATTGTAAAAACACAATACATAACGGTAAAGGCATTGCCCACCGTAAATTTTTCATCAAATACCAGTTCAGGTTGCTTTCCACTTCCGGTTCAGTTTAACGAGCAAAGTACAGCGGGTAGCGGCACCATCAGCAGTTACCTGTGGGATTTTGGAGACGGTATAACCTCTACAGCACAAAACCCGGCGCATACTTACACCGCCTCCGGTAATTTTAATGTGTCGTTGCGCATTACCAACTCGGAAGGTTGCATCAAAACACTTACCCGTACAAGTTATATCAATATTGCCCCTGCAGTAAAGGCTGCATTTAGCAACAGTTCCCCGGTGGGCTGTACAGCACCGCAAACCATTCAGTTTAGCAACAGCAGTGCTGGCAGCGGGCCGCTTACGTACCAATGGAACTTTGGCGATGGCAGCACTTCCAACCTGGCCAATCCCGCCCACACTTACAGCAGCCCCGGTACTTTTACGGTGCAACTCATTGCTACTAGCAACCAGGGATGCAGGGATACCAGTGTGCATGTAAATG
>JANPJW010000398.1:0-21871 GCA_031425715.1 Chitinophagaceae bacterium
GTGTACATCTATGCCAAGGTGATGGGAAATGCCGTGATAAAGATATTTCCTGTACGCCCTGTTTTCGGGATCTTCGTTTTTGATGTCGGACTTTTTTAGCAGGCCAATCTTTTGAAAAATTACAGTTGCTTCGTCCCCTACTTTTTCTGTATAATCAATGATGCTAATGCCAGGTTTTAAAATGCTGGCAGCATAATGGTGCAAATGCAAGCATGCATTGTAAACAGTTTTTTGCCGGCGGGTAAATTTTCCATTTACAGGTATGGTTCGGGTAAGGTCTGCACAATAGTTCCCGTATTCTGCGCCAAAATCCATCAGTATCAATTCTCCATCTTTGCATTCCCTATTGTTTTCTACATAATGGAGTGTTCTTGCCCTATCGCCACTGGCAATAATGGAACCATATGCCGGGCCGCTGGCTCGCTGAGATAAAAAAGAGTGATAAATCTCAGCCTCAATCTCATACTCCATTACACCAGGCTTTATAAACTGAAGAAGCCTTCTAAAGGTAGCTTCGGTAATATCCATTGCCCTCTGCATTACCTCTACTTCCAACGGTGATTTGATAGCACGCAGACTTTTCAAAATTTGAGCACTGCGTTTGTATTGATGAAGTGGGTAACGTTGTTTCATCATTTCTGCATAGCGCTGATCCCGGACGGGAACATTATTAGATTTTCTATCATTCTCATTTGTGTTCAAATAAATAGTAGAAGCAGCGTGCACCCAAGGTTGCAACAACGCATCTATGGCGTCCAGCCATACAATTGTTTGAATCCCAGAAATTGCCTGGGCCTCCTGCACCCTTAACCGATGGCCATCCCATTTTTCCTTCATCTCGTTTGGACGCACCAGCACCAACACCTCTCTATACTTTGGGTCGGGATTATCGGGAAACAGTATCAACATAGTATCTTCCTGCTCAATGCCAGATAGCCATATCAGGTCGGAGTTCTGCTTAAATTTATACAGTTGGTCTGCATTGGTGGGCAATTCGTCGTTGCTGTTAAAAATAGCAATAGAGTTTTTGTCCATTTGGGCGATAAAGCGCTTTCGGTTTTGAACAAAAATTTCCTGATTAAGCGGTAGATACTTCATGAAGTTTAATTTAATGGGTGAAAGACCCAATTACAACATTTGAAAAGTGATTTGCAATATACGTTTAATAACTTTTGACCATCAGGTTAGCAGGATTTTTACAAAATAAAAATAATATACATGGCATTTAATAGATGCGCTTAATGCTAGAAGCTTATTTAAAAATAGCAGGTGTACAATAAAATTTGTGTAAGAAAAATAAAAATAGCTTGAAAATTATACTCATTCTGCATCTCTTCCTGTTTCGGGCATAACGTATCGATAACATACCTTTGAACCCTAATCAAAAAGCTTGCTATGTCAGTATCTACGATGCTTGAAGCCCCTCTCAGGGCTTTGGGTGAATTGGGGTTGTCGAACTCCCAAAACATCCACTATCAGTTAACTCCACAACAACTGGTAGAACAATCTTTAAAAAGGGGTGATGGTGTATTGAACGATTCCGGTGCCCTTGTAATCCAAACCGGTAAATTTACCGGCAGAAGCCCAAAAGATAAATTTACCGTAAAGGACGAACTAACAGCCGACACCGTCGATTGGAACGACTTTAACATCCCAATCGAAGAGGCTCATTTTTTTCAGCTTAAAGAAAAAATGTTGCAGTACTTATCAGGTAGAGAAATTTGGGTGAGAGACTGTTTTGCTTGTGCAGACGAGAAATACAAATTGAGGCTGAGGGTTATCAATGAAAATCCTGCACACAACCTTTTTTGCTACAACATGTTTATGCGTCCGTCAGAAATTGACCTTGACAACTTCAACCCAAGTTGGCATGTGATACAAGCGCCCGGGTTTAAGGCAAATCCTGTTACGGACGGCACACGTTCGGAAAATTTTGCCATACTTAGCTTTAAACACAAAACCATCCTCATAGGTGGCACCGGCTACACGGGAGAAATTAAAAAAGGAATTTTTACCATGCTCAATTTCGTACTCCCGGTAAGAGCCAATGTATTGAGCATGCATTGCAGTGCCAACGTGGGTAAGGAAGGTGATACAGCTATCTTTTTTGGTTTAAGCGGTACGGGCAAAACTACTTTGAGTGCAGATCCGAATCGAATGCTGATTGGAGATGATGAACATGGCTGGACCAATGACGCTGTTTTTAATTTTGAAGGAGGCTGTTATGCAAAAACGATTGACCTGAGTGAAGAAAAAGAGCCGCAAATATTTAATGCCATCAGGCCAGGCGCATTGGTGGAAAACACCAGCTTCTTCGAAGGGACAAATAAAATAGATTTCAGTAGTAAATCTATTACAGAGAATACACGGGTGAGCTACCCGTTAGACTTTATAAGCAATGCCCTTCAGCCCTCTGTGGGCAAAACCCCCAAAAATATTTTTTTCCTAACTGCCGATGCGTATGGCATTTTGCCACCAATTAGCAAACTTGATGCGGGTCAGGCCATGTACCAGTTTATCAGTGGCTACACTGCAAAAGTTGCGGGCACCGAAGCTGGCGTTACAGAACCCAAGGCCACTTTCAGCGCCTGCTTTGGTGCACCGTTTCTTCCATTGCATCCAGGTAAATATGCTGCCATGCTGGGAGCAAAAATGAAAGAGCATAAGGTAAATGTATGGATGGTAAACACTGGCTGGAGCGGTGGCCCTTACGGCCTAGGCCAGCGCATGAAATTAGCATATACCCGTGCTATGATTACCGCAGCCCTGGAAGGAAAATTAGACAACGTGGAATATGTGGCACATAGAACATTTGGGATGATGATGCCGGCTGAGTGCCCCAATGTTCCCAGCCAGTTATTAAGCCCCCGCTACGCCTGGGCTGATGAACATGAATACGATAAAAAAGCCAAAGAACTGGCCGCCATGTTTATAAAGAATTTTGAAAAATATGCACGTGGTGTTGATGAAGAGATTCTGGCAGCAGCGCCAACAGTTTAAAATAGACATCACTATTTGTTACTAAAGAGGCTCCGGAATCAAACGGAGCCTCTTTCATTTTATGTAGTAAGCCTTATCCACCTATATTAGAAATGGTAGCTATCGATCCTTCTTAGAACTGCATCTCCCTCACAGTATCACTCACTGTCAATTTTCCTGTTGTTTTAGCTTTCACCTCCTCTATAGTCACACCCGGCGCAGTTTCTGTAAGCAAGAATCCGCTTGTTGTTACTTCTATTACCGCAAGGTCTGTGACAATTTTCTTTACACACTGCATACCTGTTAGTGGCAGAGTGCAGGCGGGCAAGAGTTTACTTTCTCCCTTTGGATTCGTATGCATCATTGCCACAATAATATTTTTAGCGCTTGCAACAAGGTCCATAGCACCACCCATGCCTTTTACCATTTTACCCGGTATTTTCCAATTAGCTATATCGCCTGTTTCGCTTACTTCCATCGCACCTAGCACGGTAAGGTCAACCTTGCCAGACCTGATCATTCCGAAGCTGAGGGCACTGTCAAAAAAAGAAGAACCCGGCAGAGTGGTAATGGTTTGTTTTCCTGCGTTGATAAGATCAGCATCTTCCTCTCCATCTATAGGAAATGGTCCCATGCCCAAAAGGCCATTTTCACTTTGCAGAACTACCTCTATACCTTCTGGAATATAGTTGGCCACCAGTGTAGGTATTCCAATACCAAGATTTACATAAAACCCATCCTGCAATTCTTTTGCTATTCGCTGCGCTATTTGATATTTATCTAAAGCCATAAGAATAAAATGTGATAATGGGATGATTTGACAATTTTGATAATTAGTCCAGATGGTTACCGGGATGCAAATTTTACCAATTTGTTTGTTCAGGAAATAGTAAAGAATTGCCCTGTGAAAACATTTGCAAATTATCGAACTGTCTAATTAGTTAATTTTTCGTGTCGTTCTTTGTTCTATCCTCTTTTCATAATTACTACCTTCAAAAATACGGTGTACGTAAATGCCGGGGGTATGTATATGATTGGGATCTAAACTTCCTGCAGGAACCAGTTCTTCTACCTCTGCAATGGTAACTTTTCCGGCCATGGCCATTAAAGGATTGAAGTTGCGTGCTGTGTCTTTATAAATCAAATTTCCTTCCGTATCGCCCTTCCATGCTTTAACGAGGGCAAAGTCAGCATCAAAGGCCAGTTCGAGTAAATAATCTTTGCCATTAAAGTTCCTCGCTTCTTTGCCAATGGCTATCTCGGTGCCCACACCAGCAGGTGTAAAAATTGCTGGCATACCATACCCTGCTGCCATACACCGGGTGGCAAGTGTACCCTGCGGTATCAGATCTACCTCTAACTCTCCATTTAGCAACTGCCTTTCAAATTCTGCATTCTCACCTACGTAAGATGCAATCATTTTTTTTACTTGCCGCTTCTGCAACATTAAGCCTATCCCAAAATCATCTACCCCGGCGTTGTTAGAAATACAGGTGAGCATTCTTACTCCCTTTTCTACCAGGGCAGCAATACAATTTTCAGGAATTCCACAAAGCCCGAAACCACCTAGCATGAGGGTGGCGCCGTCCGTTATATCTGCCACGGCTTGCGATGCATTCTCATATTTTTTTTTCATAATGAAAAGCTATTTGAGTGTTTTGTCCAGCAGCTTTAAGGCAGCACTATCTGCCTTCGCTTTTTTTTCTCTAAGTATTTCAATTTTTTTCTGCTGCCTTACTATCATAGTATCTATCATTTCCTGCATCAAAGACGGGTGATTCAGATAGTAATCGTAGTTTTTGTAGAACTCCTCTTTTGTAATCTTGTGCAAGATAAAAATTCGTTGCTGCAGCTTTATGTTCTCCCTATTTGCGTTACGGTTTGTGTCATTCCGAATTATTTCGTTGGCATACACATCTGCCCGGATATAGTCCCAATAAACTGCCTGCATTTTCTCAAGATCAAATATTCCCTTTGGAACCTTGGATTTAGAACATGACATCAACACTGCCAGCACCAGGAAAATCGATAGTTTTATGGAAGTCTTCATTTTAGTTGTTCCCGGTAAATGCCTGCATTGGTAAGGTCTAGCTTTTGGAGAAGTTCCAGCGCCCTGGCCTTTTCAATCGGACTTGCTTTGGAAAATATTTTTATCAGTTCAGTAGATTTACCCTGGAAGAAAAATTGATTAATCATGGTGTTGGGATTCTCACTATTGAAATTCGTAAGGAGGTTCAAAACATTCAATATTTCGGTGCGGGTTACCTTTTCATCATCATACATTTTGTCCATTCCCAACCTGTAATAATTATAATAAACGTCGTGCATGATATTATACCTGCTGTTGAGCATATTCTCCACAAGCCAGTACCGGTTTCTGATTCCGTCAAAGGCTTTCCAACCGCTGATACCTCTCCCGTCTGGTGCATTATTTACAATGTTCTGTGCTTTTTGAAAATGTATATCTCCACCCTTCGGGGAAAAGGAAAGATTATCGAAAGCGAGAATCAAATGGGCATAGTATGCTAAAACAGCGGTAAGGTTAGACACCAAAGCGTCTGACCCGGTAACCCGGTTGTCATTGAACTCCAGTATCTGAAATTCTGTGTACTTAAATATAACATTGTCGTCTTTAAAATTAATGAGCGGCGAAAGATAACTGCTGTTAAAGACAGGCCGTGCAGCCTGAACAGTCAGCGAAGCCGCATATACATTTGTTTCTGTTGTAGGCTCCAGGTTCAGCAAAAAATTACAATCTATTTTTTCGCTGGCCGCATAGGTTTCGGTCGACCACTTCCTATTATTTAAAAAATTGTTTAAAGCAGTTTGCAGCGTAAGAAACACATTCCTGTTAACGGTGTTACCTATTCTGTTTGATACGACAGTTACCCTGGCATTTAATTCCTGGCTCTCTGCAACGAAGCAGGCAAGTAACAAACAAACTAGTAGAAAAGTTTTATTCATGGGTGTAGTTGATAATTGTATTTACAATATCTGCTGCAACTGCAGTCTTAGACTTGGTATCGAAATGGTGTTGCGTCCCATCTTTAGAGAATATGGTGACTTTGTTGGTGTCTTTGGCAAATCCAGCTCCATTATCCCGCATCGAATTCAAAACAATAAAATCCGCATTTTTGCTGGCTAGTTTTCCGAGCGCATTAGCTGTTTCATTATTTGTCTCTAACGCAAAGCCAACCAATATTTGTTTGCTTGTTTTAACCTGCCCTAATGTTGCGAGTATGTCTTTTGTTTTTTTAAGGGTAATATTCAACTGCTCCCCAGACTTTTTAATTTTATTTTCTTCTACTCTCTCAGGCGTATAATCTGCTACAGCAGCGCTCATTATTGCCCAGTCCATGTATTCGAAATTTGCTACAGTGGCATCATGCATTTCTTCTGCCGAAATTACCGGGATAACCGTTAAACCTGCCGGAATTTTTTCTGTGACGGGGCCAATCACAAGTGTAACACTTGCACCTCGTTTTTGAATCTCTAATGCTAATGCAATACCCATTTTACCCGATGAAGCATTACTGATGTATCGTACAGGATCTAGCGCCTCATGCGTTGGCCCGGCAGTAATAAGAACCTTTTTACCAGAGAGTGTTTTTTGTATGGTAAAAAACTCAGCTAGCCAGTTTACTAATTCCTCAGGCTCAGCCATACGACCTGGCCCAACAAGGCCACTAGCTAATTCTCCGCTGTTTACGTCAATAATATGATTACCATAGGAGCTCAAAGTTCGCAGGTTCGCTTTTGTAGATGCATGCATCCACATATCCTCATCCATGGCGGGTGCCAGTACCACGGGGCAAGTAGCCGAAAGATAAACGGCCAGCACAAGGTTATCACAGGCCCCCGTTGCCATTTTAGACAAACTATTACAACTCAATGGAGCTATCAACATAATATCTGCCCATCTACCTAACATCACATGATTCGTCCAGGACTGGTCTATCGCAAGTTGATAGTGTACTTCATTTCGAGAAAGAGTGGCTAAAGTGAGTGGTGTGATAAATGCTGTAGCTGCAGGCGTCATAATAACCTTTACTTCAGCCCCATCCTTAACTAATAAACGAACCAGGGCCGCAATTTTATAGGCTGCAATACTACCTGTAACGGCAATTAAAATTTTCTTATTGGTTAGCATAAAAGAAAAACGACGGTAATAAAACCGTCGTTAAAAATATGATTTCTAATTTAAAAAAATCGCTAAAGTTATTTGGTGTTAACTGAACAAATCTTCTTCACTCTTGCGATGATAGATTTTATCTTCAAGAAACTCAGTAGTTGCTAGCAACGCAGGATTTGGCATACGCTCATATGCACGAGATATTTCAATCTGCTCCTTATTTTCGTGAATTTCTTCAAGGCTATCGGTATGACTTGCAAACTCTTCCAGTTTATTATGCAACTCTTCCTTGATAGTAATATTTATCTGGTTAGCTCTTTTTGAGATAATATTAATGGACTCGTATAAATTACCAGTTTTGTCCTTTAATTCAGATAATCTTTTGGGCTCTACAGAGCTGCTTGTATTACCGCTTAACTGTCGACGTATTTTGCTCATTTTGTATTTCTTTTATTTGAGTTTTACTTAAGTTATTATATTCTTCTGCTTCTTTAAAAAACTTACTTTCAGGAAATCTTTCAGAAAAATCACTGAATTCGCTGATTACTTTTTCAAATCGCTCAATTTGCTTGTCAATATAACTCATTTTGGCAAATTTGAAATAGGATTTGATCACCATCAATTTATACTCCTCACCTTTAGCCGACTCAGGATATTTATTCAATAGGTTTGAGAAAGTTAAGGCGGCAGCCCTGTATTTCTCCAGGTTGTAATAGAGTAAGGCGGATCTATAGTCTTTTTGTTCCAACTTAGCCCTACTTGCATCTATTATTTCAGAAGCGTCTTTATTCCTTGCTGATGTAGGATGCGTGTTAATAAAACTTTGCATCATGTTCATCGACTTCACTGTATTCACCTGCTCCAGTTCTAATTTAGGACTTCTTTTGTAGTAGCTATATGCTCGCATGTAATCAACTTCTTCGGCCCTGGCACTCGTTGGAAAAACTTCCAGATAACCCTTAAACAAGTTCTCTGCATCGCTATAAAGCCCCTGGTAATAGAAGCAATAAGCGTATTTGTAGTATAAATCTTCAAATTTTTGAGTGCCTTTGTAAACAGGAAACAAACTTTCATAAAGCTGTTGAGCCTGCCTATATTTTTTTTTGGCGAAATACTCATCTGCCTTGGTCAATTTGTATTCCACGTCCTTACTTTTTTCAACCTTACTATACTTGCTGCAGGAGAAAAGGAGGAAACTCAACAGGATGAGTCCAGAAAATACTTTAACTAATTTCATAAAGAATTGTAAAATTAACGGTTTTTAGCGAAAATGAGGGTTATTAATTTCTTTTCCAAAACGTGGTAGTTAATCATATTGTAAAGGACTTAACATAACAAACCCTCCATAAGTGGAGGGTTTGTTTATAGATATAAAACTCTATTATTACTTATTAGTTGGCTTTGATGTCAATTGTGTTTTTATCACCACCACCTACTTCAGCATTTGTAGAAATTCTGTCTGTACTGATACCTTCTGTTTCTACAAGGTAGTTACGGATCATATCCAATCTTTTTTGAGCAACTGCCTGAGAAGCTTTAGATGCTTCTGGGTAACCATTTACTGTGATCGTACAGTTCGGGTTTGCTTTCAATTTAGCAGCTGCTGTAGAAAGCATAGCTTTTGCGTTGCTATTTAAACTTGTACCATTTCCTGTGAAAGTTACACTAGGGTAGTCTGTAGGGCAAACACTAGTTCCTACACCACTTCCCATGTTCTTGCAACATTCTGGTTCTGGGCATTTACCAACACCATCCGCATCAACTGGCTGACATTCAGTAGGAGTAATCAATTGCTTGTCTTTGCTATCCGGAACACCATCACCATCTGTATCCAGACTCACACCGTGTGTATCAACCGGAGTACCTGCAGGGGTGTTTGGCTCACGATCTAACTGATCAATAACACCATCACCGTCTGTGTCATCCAAAATTGGTTTTGGAAGCTTCATATGCTTAGGATTGTTCAACTCGCTGTAGGCATAATCCAAAGGATTCAACCACCACAATGGCTCCACAGCCTTAGATCCAAGATTGAAATTTAAACCAAGAGAAAGATAGTTGTAAGAATCCCAGTTACCTGTTAACGCTGCATCACCTCTAGCCTGCTCTTGCCACTCCTGACCGTCTAACAGATCATCTTTAATGAATGTATGACGATTCTCTAAGGCCAGATTGATGCGTTTGCCTAACTTGAACGCCACACCAGCTAGGGCTGTTGTAGAAAACCTAAGCGTTTTATCATCACCTAATGTTGCACGACGTGTACCCTGGTTTTGTGCAGGTGTTTCGTAGGTGTCATCCATATTATCTTTCAACTGCTTCAATATGTCTTTTCTGTTTTCGTAGGTGCCGCCTTGTATTCCCGCAAACAAAGGCCTATATGAAGCGCCATTTGCGTCCAAAGCATTCACCATAACTTCATACGCTGTGGCGCCAACACCGGCACCTACATAAAATACATAGCTTGATTTTTGTTTGTGGAAGCGGATGTTGTTTAAGGTGATGATACCTTGTAAACTCAAATCCTGAGTTTTGTTTTTATAATTATAAAATACCCTGTCAGAAGTCTGAGATGATGGTCCACCTAGACCGAAGCGAGCCTCTAAATCACCTGCGCTATTTCTCTGGATAGATGCATAATCATCCCAGGCAGAGTTTCTAGCAAAATTCTCAGAAGCATTCCAGTTCATTCCCTTTCCTGTTCCGTTTAAATATTGAACTCTCATCGAAAAAACATATCCAAATGCCTTTCTTACGTGTGCAGCAAATCCTAACGTTGGAAATTTAGTACTTACATCTCCAATCACATTGAAGGCGCCGCCTGATATCCCGAGTTCCCACATGTTGCGTGGTTTTGCAGGAAAATTATATGAATTATTCCAAAATTCGTTTTGCTGAGGCATGCTCTTAGAGGAGATCACTGACGAATCATACACGTCATATCCACTCTGAGATTGAGCGAAGGCTCCTAATGCAAGGACCATAAAGAATCCTGTTAATAATAATTTGTACTTTTTGCTTACCATAACTTAATGATTGATAGATTTCTAAATATACGAGTTGATTAAGGACAAAGGTATTTAAACCCATATGAAATTACAAATTTATTTAGCAATTATTTATGTCCACTTAGTTAACTATGCACTTCAAATTGCTTATATTAAGACTTAAAAGGTTCCTCATGCGCTGCACGTAACATTTTAGTAACCTAATAATTTAATTTTTTAAGGGGTTCCTGTTCATTAAATTGCCCTTTTTTAAGCTATGAAGTTTGTCACCGATATTATAGGTCCCGAGTTAAAAATTTTTGAATCTAAGTTTTCTGATGCTGTAAAAAGTAATACTGCTCTTTTGGACAGTATCATGAAATATATTATTAAGAGAAAAGGCAAACAGTTAAGGCCGATGTTTGTATTTCTAAGTGCAAAGCTTCATGGTGAGATTAATGAAAGAACATACAGGGCCGCAGCCTTGGTCGAATTGCTCCACACAGCCACTTTAGTGCACGATGATGTTGTAGATGAGTCTTTTGAGAGGCGTGGCTTTTTTTCTATTAATGCCATTTGGAAAAACAAAATAGCAGTGTTGGTAGGCGACTACCTCCTGTCAAAAGGTTTGTTATTATCCACAACAAACGAAGATTTTATGCATCTGCATATTTTATCCGATGCTGTGAGGCAAATGAGCGAGGGCGAGTTGCTGCAAATTGAAAAATCCAGGAAGTTAAACCTGGATGAAAACATCTATTTTGAAATCATAAAAAACAAAACTGCATCTTTACTTTCATCGGCCTGTGGCGTAGGAGCCTATAGCACTACAGGCGATGTGGACATCACCAATAAAATGAAACTTTTTGGGGAAAAAGTGGGTATCGCTTTCCAAATAAAAGACGATCTTTTTGACTACGGTTCCGCAGATGTTGGCAAACCCACAGGAAATGATATAAAAGAAAAAAAACTCACCCTCCCGCTCATTTATGCTTTAAACAAAGCCGACAGAGTAACTAAACAGCGAATAATTTACATCATAAAAAACAACAACAAGAACGCACAAAAAGTGAAAGAGGTAATTGACTTTGTTTCTAAAAGCGGAGGCATAGAATATGCTGAACAGAAAATGCTCGCATATCGGGATGAAGCGCTTTCTATTTTGAATTCTTTTGATGATGCGCCGGTTAGAAAAGCCCTGGAAGATTTAGTCAGATTTACAACAGACAGAAAATACTGATATTGCAAAAACGTTGGACAATATTACCCCACGATAAAAACAAATCCGATCTACTGAGAGAGGAATTGATGATCTCGCCTATTCTATGCGAAATCCTGGTGCGAAGGGGGATGACAGACTTTGAGGCCGCAAAAGCCTACTTTCGGCCAAGCCTGCAAATGTTGCATAGCCCCTGGCTAATGAAAGACATGCAATTGGCTGTAGACCGCATCATTGATGCTATAAGCAAAAATCAGAAAATTTTAGTTTTTGGCGATTACGACGTTGATGGGACTACAGCTGTAGCGTGCATGTACCAATTCCTGACGTCCATCTACAGCGAGGAAAAGATCGATTTTTACATTCCCCATCGCTATAGGGAAGGTTATGGCGTAAGCAGGTTGGGCATTGAATATGCTGCAAGGAATGGCTTTAGCCTCATAGTTTGTCTTGACTGTGGTATCAAATCAGTTGAGTTGATTAGCTATGCCTCTTCCCTCGATATTGACTTTATAGTGTGCGACCATCATCTTCCTGGCGACTCAATTCCAGCGGCGGCCGCCATACTTAACCCAAAACAAAGTGATTGCAATTATCCTTACAAGGAGCTATGTGGATGTGGTGTAGGCTTCAAATTAATAACTGCCCTGGCAGAAACACTCCATATTCCGGAGGAAAATGTTTTTAAATACCTCGACCTTACGGCCACTGCTATTGCTGCCGATATAGTGCCTATGACGGGTGAAAACCGGATACTGGCGTTTTATGGGCTGCATCAAATAAATACTGCCCCATCCCCCGGAATCAAAGCCCTGATTCAACTTTCAGGATTGCAAGGTAAGCTACACATTACCAATGTTGTATTTGCAATTGCCCCCAGGGTGAATGCTGCAGGAAGAATGGACGATGCAAAAACTGCCGTACAAATGTTTGTTGAAAAAGACTTTAGTAAGGCGCTTGAATTTGCTGAAATGCTACACTCCCATAACACGGACAGAAAAGAAGCTGACAGCAGTATTACTGAAGAAGCATTAGAGATGATTGGCCTTGACCTAGATGCTGCCAATAAAAAGTCTTCTGTTGTTTACAAGGAACATTGGCACAAGGGCGTCGTAGGCATCGTGGCCTCAAGATTAATAGAACACTACTACCGGCCCACGGTTGTGCTCACACACAATGACGGCATTGCCACAGGAAGTGCCAGAAGCGTGAGTGGTTTCAATTTATACGAAGCCATTTACCAATGCCGTGAATACCTTTTAGCTTATGGAGGTCATTTTGCAGCAGCCGGACTTTCGATGCTACCAGAGAACGTAGATGCATTTCGAGTAAAATTTGAAGAAGTAGTGGCTGAGGCAATAGAAGACCACATGCTGATACCCGAAATAAAAATCGATGCAGAAATTAATTTCCAGGACATCACCGAAAATTTTTACAATATCATCTGCCAGATGGAACCGTTTGGACCGGAAAATATGCGCCCGGTTTTTATTGCAAAGGCTGTAACTGATTCTGGATTTTCTAAAGTTGTAAAAGAACTTCACGTGAGATTTGTATTGCAACAGCAGCAAGTAACCATCACAGGGATTGGCTTTAATATGGCCGAAAAATTTTCACTTTTAAAAGATAAGCAACCGGTAGACATTGTGTTCACCGTTGACGAAAATGAGTGGAATGGCAACAAATCCCTTCAGTTAAAAGTTATTGATATAAGAGCCGCACTCTCTCAACCAGAGGAGATAAAAAATGATTAGGCTGCTAGCCTTCCCGACAAAGTCTCTTCAATCTTTTGTCTTCAATCCAAAGTAATCATGCAAATTTTCTCTTACATAAATTATTTTTTCTACCTGGCACTTAACTGGGGTTTTAATATAGCAAGGCACATTATTTACAGAGAAATAAAAGGAGAAAAAAAATACGGCATTCAAACCACCGGTGCCGATGAACTAAAAGTATTGGAAAATAAAGGCATTGACATTGAACACTCCAATGTGTACATGCCTGCCAGCTACGACTTGCTGGAAGATGTATTTGCAAGAACGAATGTATCCGATTTTAAACACTTTGTTGATATCGGTTGCGGCAAGGGCAGAGCGCTTTGCGTAGCTGCACATTGGGGAGTAAAAAAAGTTTCTGGTATCGACTTTTCGAAGGAATTTTGTGCAGCAGCTACTGAAAATATCCTTCTAACGAAGCACACTTATAAAGACCTTGATTTTAAAATCTATAACAACGACGCCTTTTACTTCGAAATAGCTGCAGATGTGGATTGCATATTTATGTTCAACCCTTTTGATGATCTTATCATGAGTGGTGTGCTGGAAAATATTGAAATAAGCCTGGACGAGCATCCTAGAAAAATGACCGTTATTTATTTCAACCCTCTTCAAAAGCATCTTTTTCTTGAACTAGGATACGAGGTGATTTATCAACAAAAAAAACTTCAATACCTCGAAGCTGCTGTACTAACAAAAAGCCCCGGCCAAAGCCAGGGCTAAATGATTTATCAAACGTAGAGCTAGTTTTTATTCCCCATAAGGTCTACGCTTCTGCTAATGAATTCTGTCAAATTTTTACCTGTTAGCAATCCTTGAGATAGTAAGGCAAGGTCGCCCAAATTTTTCACGAGCTTTCGCTGCTTATCTGCAACTTCTTCCGCAAGGATGCTAGCAAAAATAGGATGGTTACCATTGATCGTAAGGTTTACCTCATCAGGCATCTGGGCGTAGAATGCCGCCATGCCCCCACCTACTGCTGCCATGTCTTTCATCCGGCGCATTTGCTCCGGGCGGGTAGCCGTTACGGGTGGCGCATCGGTACTCAGACCTTTCACTTCCACGTTGATATGCAACCCATCTTGCGGGTGTTCAAATAAAGTCTTTAATTTCTCAGAATCTTCTTTGCTTAAGATGCTTTCCGCCGTTTCGGTTTTATCAATCAGGTTGTCAGTAATGTCAGCATCTACTCTTGTAAATACAGTGTCAGACCATTTCATTTCTACACTGTTTATAAAAGCTGCATCTACCAATGTTTCCATTTTTACAACCGAGTAACCTTTGGCCACAGCTTGCTGTATGTAAGCATCCTGTTGCACAGGATTGGTGGTATAAAGAATTACCTGCTTCCCATCTTTATTTTTTTGATTGGCCGCTGTTGCTGTTTTGTATTCCTCAAGTGTATAAAACTTATCACTGGTGTCCTGCATCACAAAAAACTTATTTGCTTTGTCCAGGAACTTATCATCTGTCATCATACCGTACTTAACAAACAAGCCCAGGCTCTCCCACTTTTCTTCAAATGCTTTCCGGTCTGTATTAAATATCTCTTCTAATTTATCTGCAACTTTCTTCGTGATATGAGCATTAATTTTTTTCACATTCGGGTCGCCTTGTAAGTAACTGCGGCTTACGTTCAGCGGAATATCCGGGCTATCTATCACTCCATGCAATAACATTAAAAATTCAGGAACAATATCTTTTACCTCGTCTGTAACAAATACCTGATTGCTGTATAGTTGTATTTTGTTTTTTTGAATTTCATAGCTCTGTTTTATTTTAGGGAAATACAAAATCCCTGTGAGGTTAAAGGGATAATCTACATTCAGGTGAATCCAGAACAAAGGCGTTTCACTAAAGGGGTGCAACTCTTTGTAAAAATTTTCGTAATCCTCTTTGCTAAGCTCAGATGGCTTCTTGATCCAGGCAGGGTGTGGGTTGTTGATCGGCTTTTCTGCAACAGGCTCTTCGCCTTCCTTTAGTTCAACAGCAGGGGTGTTGGCAACACTAAAGTAAATTGGTACCGGAAGGAACTTGCAAAACTTCTCAAGGGTTTCTCTCACCTTATGCTCTTCTAAAAATTCAAGGCTCTCGGCATTTAGGTGCATCACAATAGAAGTACCTCTTTCAGCTTTTGTAGTTTCTTCCAGCGTAAATTCAGGGCTACCATCACACTCCCATCTTACGGCAGGAGATTCTTCTGTAAAACTCTTACTAATCACTTCTACCTTATCGCTCACCATAAAAGAACTGTAAAAGCCCAATCCAAAATGACCAATGATGTTGGCTTCATTTTGCCCCTTGTATTTTTCCAGGAATTCTTCTGCACCGCTAAAAGCAACCTGGTTCAGGTATTTGTCAATTTCTTCGCCAGTCATACCCACACCCTTATCGGAAATGGTGAGGGTCTTATTCTCTTTGTCTATCACCACATCTATGCGTAATTCACCCAGTTCACCTTTGGCTTCGCCAATAGAAGAGAGTGTTTTAATTTTTTGAGTAGCATCTACTGCATTACTGACAAGTTCCCGGATAAAAATGTCATGCTCACTGTATAAAAACTTTTTAATAATCGGGAATATGTTCTCTGTTTGTACCCTGATGTTTCCTTTTTGCATATAAATATTGTTTTATAATTTCTTTTCATTGCTTTGCAAAAGCAGTACCACATGTAAGAACGGAAAATCTGTCAGTCGAAATTTGCAGACACTGGATGGCATTTCCACCACATGCAATATTCATCGAACCTAATATAAACTGATGCAAAATAAAAGTGCCCCGAAAAAAGGGCACTTTTGAATAAACCGTGAGCAGCTGCTTATTTTTTGATGAATTTGAGGTTTTCTACAATTTTCCCATTTCCGATTTGAAGGATGTAGAAGCCGGGGCTCATATAGCTCAACCTTGAGTTTAGTTGCTGACTTATCTGGTTCAAATTACCTTTAACCGACAATGAAATGCTGCCATTTCCATTCAAGAGCCGGCCAGTGTACACTTGCGTGGCAGTTTGACTGCTTAGTGTAATGACATCAGATACCGGGTTAGGGTAGAGTGAAATTTTGTTGGCCTTTTCAGCACCATATAAAACCGAAACTACCGCCGAATAAGCTGAGCTACCATCCTGGTCTATTTGTTTGAGCCTATAAAAATTACGGCCGGAAGCAGGGAAGGAATCAACCACCTGGTAGTTTGAACCATTGGCGTTGCCCGAAGCAAAAACATTGGCAATAGTATGAAAGTTTGCTGCGTCAACAGATTTTTCCACCATGAACTTTAAGCTGTTTATTTCCTGCGATGTTTTCCATGAAACGAGCACATCTTTCGGCCTTGCTGATGCATTCAAATTGACTAAGGTTACTGGTAAAACTTCTGCAAAATTGAATCTTGAAAACACAGGCAGATGATCCGATGCCGTGGTTGCGTTATAGCCACTTATGTAAACTCTCGGATCTTCAATATCTGTAGAGTTGGAAATATAAGTTGAGTTGAGTTCGTTGCTTACAATGATGTGATCTATGAGGCCGGTTCCTCCAATAAAACTTACCCTTCCTGCTATATCAAGGGGGTAGGTAGGGGTAGCGTATGCAGTATTATCATCTACAAATGGTTTGTAAGGAGAGTTGGTAGCAGATGTATAAATTGAACCAAACAGTCTATCGTTGTAATCCCCAACCACCATAACCAGGTCGTTCGAGTAATAGGCATCCAGGGAGTCTTTTAAAACCTGCACATCATATACCCTGCGGTTATAACTTGCCGCATCGCTGGCAGCTTTGGCATGTACCACCACTACCCTAACTCTTTTTATGATGCCGCCGATAGTAACATCGAAGGTACCCATGTAAGGCAGCCTTCCTGAAGCCCAGAAACTTTGAGGAGCGCCACCAGGATAAGAAGGAATTTTGCCGGGGAAACCGTTTCGCACACTATCGTAAATACCGGTAAACATAGCCCTTGTTTCTACCAGCACTGAAGTGAGACTGTCGTAAACAAAACCAATTTTTTGCGGCGGGAAATTCGGATCGGGTGCGTCAAAAGAGTAAGACCACCGCGGCGATAAACTGTATTTATGATTCGGAAGTTTCGACACCAAAGAATCCATCGCTGCATCGCTCGATACCTCTTCAACCCCAGTGATATCCAACTTCAACCTGTTAAACACTGTCGCAATATTTTGCACCTGCAAAGCATTTTTGGCAGGCGTAGAATTGTTTGTAGGGTTGGAACCGAAGAAGCTAAGGTTGTAGGCGCCGGCATCGAACGTTTCCGATTTGGGATAAGAACTGCCAGAAAGAGCTACTTTCATAGAATCGAGACCAGTACCTGTAAAGCGCAATTTCCCTTCAATCTTCAGGGCCTTGGCGGTGGGCGCAAAACGAATGAAGATATTTGTTGGGTTTGTAATAGCTGCCTGTGTAAAGTTGAGCAGTGAAACATAATTGGTACTATCCGTGGAAAGCTGAAAACCCGCGGGCGCCGTGATGGCAACGTCGCCGTAACCGACAGCACGAACCGCTAGTTTTTTTGCTTCAGAAAAACCACCATTGCTGGTTTCGCCAAAATTGTAAGACTCGATACTTGTGCTTAATAACATGCTACGGTTGGTAATATCCACATCATCTACCGACCAACGTGCCGCACCATACTCTGCAGAGCTTTTGTAGCGAAAGGCGATGTGTAAGTTGGCGGAAGCTTTGTAAGCCGTTAGGTCAATTCCGTCAGTTAATGTCCAGGTATTATTTAATGAAGGAAAGGTCGCATCAATGGTTGTCCAGGTATATAAATTAGGATCGCCTGTTCCCGGGTAGTCTGTAGAAATTAATAACTCCAAAGTAGGACCAGAGAATTCACCCCGGCTCCAAAATCTTAAAACCGGCAAATCTATCGAAGCAATTTGTAATGAGGGGGAAATAAGCCAATCCTCATTTTCCTGGGCACTGGTGGCAAAGCCGCTAATGTTTACACCGTTGGTGCTATTTCTACCAAAAGTGGTACACACCCATACCTGCGAGCCCGAAGCGCTGTACGTTGTAAATCCTGTGCCTGGTGATCCGCCATTTACGCAGCTGTTAAAGTTAAAACTCAAATTCGCAGCATCTATACCATCTCCGCTTAAGGCCAATTTTTTGGTAGCAGCACTTGGGCTAGAATGAAAAACACTGTCTTTAAAAGTGCCCACAGCCGAAGGAAGAAATTTTACAAATATGGTTTTATCACTGCTTACATCTGACTCAGCAACGGAAAGAGATCCGGTGAAAGGACCTCCAGCATTTTCTGAAATGGTGAAATTTGAAGTAGCTGTAGTGAGGGTAACCGGTCCGGTAAGATTGCTACCTGTGAAAGTGTAACTTAACATAGTTCCCATGCCGCCTGCACCGGTTGAAGCAAAGTTTAAATTGTTCGTAGAAAGCAGCAGGTTTGGTGCTGAAGGTGAAATAGTGGCGACACCATGAAATAGAACATTATCGATGCTAAACGTACCGCCGGTCCCTTCTGCATTAAAACCGTAAAATCTAAAAGTGACAGCAGAAGTCAAACCTGTGAATCCTGTTAAGACTATTTTGCTTCCGGCTTCTGCACTGCTGGTAGCATCCACTACCTGGAAGATGTTTGAACCAACTATTTGCAAATCTGGATTAGCAGGTTCTATTAACCCTGCTAAGTTATTGACAAAACCATCCGCACTTGAACGCACTGCATACTGGCGAACACCGGTGCCGGATCTTTGTAATAGGAATGTTATGGAATCAAGATCCAACGAATAATATTGCTGTGGGGTAACCGTAACCTCGTAATATTTTGCAAGGTTGATTCCTCCCGAAAATACATCGCTGCCATTTGTTGCTCCGATATCCCAAATGCTAAAACTAAATCTACCCCCACCAGAGGAGTTTGTACTTAGATTGCTGGTGGCAGTAAATGCGCCAAAGTTAATACCTGTTACCAACGGTACGGCTGATGGATCTGTGCGCCCGCTGGCATTGGTAACCGCAGCGAAATCGTAGAGCGCCGGAAAACTCTGGGCACTTACTTTTACTGAACTAAAAAAGCATACAACCAGTAGGAGTTGATGTATAGTTTTTTTCATAATATATTGATTTTAAAATGAATAGGCCGCAAAAGTAAGGTTATTCGCCAGTGGAAGTTTTCCATGCAGCATTTGATTATCAACATTATTGGCGCTCTCGTAGTGTGGGAAGGTTAACAAATTGTTTCCTTGAATTATTACCCCTGCATAATGTTTTACGGGGAGCCATTTCGGCATTGGTGCATTTTAAAACAATTCAAAATCTACCCTTTGTCTTTAGTGAAATTTTACTTCATACCTACCTGCCATGTTCAACTTGGGTCGTGTACAGGGAAAAACTTTAATGCTGGCAACCTTGGGGTTTATCGGGTTGCCAAAACTTACCAATTACAAACTGGTAACTACGCAAAAGGGCTGTATGAACTACAAGGGATAGGTGAGGAAAATCCTGCAATGATCATTTAGTAGTTTTCTAAAGTTGGCTATAAATAAAATTCCCCGTTAAAATAGGCGAGTTAATTTTCTTATGTAATCATGTCAACTTCTACAATATCAATATCATCGGGGTGAACCACTGGCATGTTTTTAAACTTTAAAAATATATTACCGGTTGTAATTACATCTTTTTGGCAGTAGACTGCAATGCGTTTTAAGCTCGCAGCTCTTTCGGCCTCGCTGCCTGTCCAATACAGTTCACCTACCATACTGCCATCAATATCATCTTTGGGAGAAGGAATTCCAAGTGCCGCAGCAAGTAGTTTTAATGAAGTAAAATTTTTATAGTCGCCAAAACGCCAGTACTGAAATGTGTCTACGATGTTGGTTTCCCACGGTTTCATATTTTGAAAATCGAGGTAACGAGGTATTGGCAAGCCATTGATGATAAGCCTACGGCAGATGAAGGGTATATCGAACTCTTTGATGTTGTGCCCGGCAAAACACCACTTATTATTGTGGCTTTCTATTTTGTTGACGGTGGTTACAAATTGTTGCAGCAGTTTTGTTTCATCATGCCCGTAGAAAGATTTTACACGCATGCGAAGGTTTTGTTCCTTGCTAAAATAAGCCATGCTAATGCAGATAATTTTTGCAAATTCGCCCATTACACCTGCACGTTGTGTGTAAAAGCCGCCAGCATCTACTCCTTCGGGCAAACTGTATTTTACCTTGTCTGCCCACAGGTATTTCCATTCTTCTGACAGGGAATCGAAGGATGGCGACACAGAAGCTGTTTCAATATCTATGATAATTAAATCTTCGGGGCGGATTTGTTGCATGAGAAATATTTTGAACAAAATACAAATTTCTTAGCCACAGTTTTAAAATCTTTGCAAAACAAAAACCCCGCTCTTTTCAGAACAGGGTTTTTTATTTCGGCACACAGTACGTTATACTTTGTACACTAAAAATTAATCTTCAATTTTCATTTTGCCTTTTGCTTTAGCCATTACTTCTTCTGCAATATTGTTTGGTGCAGGAGCGTAGTGACTAAACTCCATGGTAGAAGTTGCACGGCCTGAAGACAATGAACGCAACTGAGTTACATACCCAAACATTTCGCTCAATGGTACTTTGGCTTTAATAACCTGTACACCATGTTTGCTATCCATACCTTCCAGCATTCCACGACGACGGTTAAGATCTCCTGTTACGTCGCCCATGTACTGGTCTGGAGTAAGTACTTCTACTTTCATGATTGGTTCTAGCAAAACTGGTTTTGCTTTGCGACCAGCTTCACGGTATCCTTGTTTTGCACAAAGTTCAAAACTCATTGCATCACTATCCACCTGGTGAAACGAACCATCAAACACACGTACTTTCATGCTCTCCATTGGATAGCCTGCCAATACACCTGTAGTCATAGCTGTTTCAAAACCTTTTTGAATGGCAGGAACAAATTCTTTCGGAATTGAACCACCAAACAAACCGTTTACAAACTGGAAGTTAGATTTACCTTCTTTCAAAAATTCTTCGTCTGCTGGCCCGATCTCAAAAACGATATCGGCAAATTTACCACGACCACCCGTTTGCTTTTTCAAAGTTTCCCTGTGCTCAATTGAGTTATGGAAAGCCTCTTTATACGCAACCTGTGGTGCACCCTGGTTGATTTCTACTTTAAATTCACGACGCATACGATCTACAATGATCTCGAGATGCAACTCGCCCATTCCACTCAAGATGGTCTGACCTGTTTCTTCGTCTGTTTTTACACGAAGTGTAGGATCTTCTTCAACGAGCTTGGCGATAGCCATACCCATTTTATCAACGTCAGCCTGGGTTTTTGGCTCCACTGCTACTGAGATAACGGGCTCAGGGAAAGTCATTGCTTCCAAAACAATCGGATTGTCTTCGTTGCAAAGAGTGTCACCGGTTTTGATATCTTTAAAACCAACTGCTGCACCAATATCACCTGCTTCGATGTAATCAACAGGGTTTTGCTTGTTGGCATGCATCTGCATAATACGACTGATACGCTCGTTCTTACCAGTACGGGTATTCAGGACATAAGAACCAGAATCCAAACGGCCACTGTATGCCCGGAAGAACGCTAAACGACCCACGAAAGGATCGGTCATGATCTTAAATGCCAAAGCACTGAAGGGTTCTTTAGGATCGCAATGACGCAACAACTCTTCACCAGTATCAGGATTAACACCTTTTACGGCTTCGATGTCCATTGGGCCTGGCAAATAACGAACGATAGCATCCAATGCAGTTTGTACACCTTTGTTTTTAAAAGATGAACCACAC